>NZ_JBFBAZ010000098.1:0-30046 GCF_040682475.1 Hamadaea sp. NPDC051192 | reverse complement strand
ATGGAGTTAACTGTGGTCTCGACGGCGTGTCGAGGGGGCAAACTCCATGATCAACGCGGCGGGGTGGCGGGGGTGGGGTGGGGGCTACTTCGTGCCGAGGGCCACGACGCCGCCGGCTCGGGTGCCGAAGTAGATGCGGCCGTTCCAGGCGGCGGGGGTGGACTCGATGCAGCCGCCGATCTTCATCGACCAGAGCGGTTTCGGCTGGGCGTGCGTGTCCGCGACGTCGTACGCACGCATCACGCCGGTGCAGTCCCCGAGGTAGAGCACGTCGTCGACGACCACCGGCGACTGCCACGTCTCCCCGCCCGGTACGCGGAACTTCCAGCGGACCGCGCCGGTGGCCCGGTCGATGCCGAGTACGTCGCCGGGATGGGTGTCGAAGATGACGATGTCTTTGTAGAGCGCGGGCGAACCCCAGATGCCGGACTTCGGCGGGCGCTGGTCCTTCTGGCTCCAGACCAGCGGATTGTCCTTCTTCCGCGGGTCGAGCTTCATCATCTGGCCGACCTGCCGGGCGCGGGCGTTGTTCCGCTCGAACTCCGAGCCGACGTAGAGGAAGCCGTCCGCGTCCACGGTGATCGACGCGTCGGTGTCGTCGCCGGTCCAGAACCGGAAGACCCGGGTCGGCTTCTTGCCGGTCTTCAGCCCGCTGATGTCCCAGCCCTGGACGAGGCCGCCGGAGTTGGCGAAGTACACCGTGTCCTGGTAGATCGCGACGGAGTTCTCGATCGACACCATGCCGTCGCCGATCGCCTTGAGCAGCTCGGAGTCCCAGCTGGGGGCGTTGAACACCAGCTTCGGCTTGACCGTCACCTTGCCGTTCTTGTCGTATCCCCGGTTGAGCTTCACGATGTGGAACTGGCTGTTCTCGCCGCCCTCGAAGAGGTAGTCGTCGATGATCAGGCCGGCGCCGTCCCAGTCGTCGTTCCACTTGGTCGGCGACACCGCGTGGGCCGAGAGCTTCCACAGCTCGACCGGCTTGCCGCGGTCGATCGCGATGATGTGGTAGTAGTTGTCGCGCGAACCGGAGTAGACCAGCGGATACCCATCCGGGTCGATGGTCACCGAGCCCTTGATGATGTCGCCGGTGGCGAAGTCGGGGATGATCCGTTCGCCGGTGTCCGCGTCGAGGAAGTGGACCTTCGCGTCGTACGCCCCGAAGACCACCCAGGTCCGGCCGTCGCGTTCGAAGACCGCGGGCTGACCGGTCCACCCGGAACCGCACCAGATCCGGGTGCCCTTCTCGTCCGTCGACGGATGACAGAGGCTGCCCGACTTGGGAAAACGCCACAACTGCGACGGCTTCGTACGCAGCGCCGGCCCGGTGCCGAAGTACGACCGGGTCGGGTTGCCACGGAAGGTCAGCAACCCGTTGACCTTGGTGCCGTAGGGCTTGCCCACCCCGGCGGGATCGGAGAATCCGGCGTACGCCGCAGGCGACGGTGACCCGCTCGCCTCGGGTGACGCGCTCGTCCCCGGCAGTACGCGTACGTCGTCCGGCTTGTTGCAGGCCGCCGCGGAGATCAGGCACAGCGCGGCCACCAGCGCGGTCATGGTTCTCGAGAGCCCCCCAGTCACGGGCACAGTGTGCGGAGCCTGTCACCCTCCGGACATCCTCCGACCGGCCGACGGTGCATAACATGTCGGATACGCCCCACCCCGTCCGTCGCGGTCGGCGGCGACCCGGTCCGGCCGACTCTCGCCCAGGAGTGGCGTCAGCGAGCTTTGATCGAGATCAGACCGTGTGCCGGATGGCCCCCGTAGCCCGCAAGGGTGACGATGGATACATGGAGCCCGAGTCGATCACCCCCATGACGGACGACGAGGCCGAGCTGTTCCGGTTCATCCGCTACGGGCAGCTGCCCGACCGCGTCCCGCCGAGCAGAATGGTGGAGTCCGTGGAGACCTCCGCGCCGCAGGAGGACCCGGTCTCGTACACCGATCCCGGATCCCCCTACTACCACGGCAACGCCTGACGATCAGGCGGCTGCCCGTCGCGCCACCACGGCGCGGGCCAGCGTGGCCAGCGCCTCCTCGGTCGCGGCCCAGCTCATGCAGGCGTCGGTGACGCTCTGGCCGTAGGTCAGCGGCCGCCCGGACTCCAGATCCTGACGGCCGCCGACCAGGAAGCTCTCCAACATCACGCCGCCGATGCCGTTCTGGCCGGCGGCGATCTGGTCGGCGATCTCGGCTGCCACGCCCGACTGGCGTACGTGGTCCTTGCCGCTGTTGCCGTGGCTGGCGTCGATCACCAGACGGTGCTTCAGACCCGCCTTCTCCAGCGCGATCAGCGTCGCCGCCACCGGGCCGGGCAGGTGGTTCGGGCCGCCCTTGCCCCCGCGCAGGATGACGTGGCAGTCCTCGTTGCCGGTCGTGGTCACCACGCTGGCCCGGCCGTCGGCGTCCACACCGAAGAACACGTGGCTGCTCCGCCCGACGTGGCAGGCGTCGATCGAGACCGAGACGCTGCCGTCCGTGGCGTTCTTGAAGCCGACGGGCATCGACAGGCCCGAGGCGAGCTGCCGATGAACCTGACTCTCGGTGGTACGCGCGCCGATGGCGCCCCAGGTGACCGCGTCGGCGATGTACTGCGGGCTGATCGGGTCGAGGAACTCGCAGCCGACGGGCACCCCGAGATCGAGGATGTCCAGCAGCAGCTCCCGGGCCATCCGCAGACCACGGCGTACGTCGTAGGTGCCGTCCAGGCCGGGGTCGTTGATGAGGCCCTTCCAGCCGAGCGTCGTCCGCGGCTTCTCGAAGTACACCCGCATCACGATGACCAGGTCGCGCGCGTGCTTCTCGGCGGCGGCGGCCAACCGGCGGGCGTAGTCCAGCGCGGCCTTCGTGTCGTGCACGGAACACGGGCCGACGACGACCACGAGCCGATCGTCCTCGCCGGTCAGGACGTCGCGGACGGCTTGTCTAGTGCGTTCGACGACGTTCGCGCGTACGCCCCCCAGCGGGAACTCGGCGAGCAGTGCCGACGGCGGCTCCAGCGGCTCGAACGCGGCGACGTGCAGGTCGTTGGTGATTGTCATCTCGAATACTCCCGCCTGATGGGGACGGGACCCGGTCTACCGGTGCCAGAGCCCGTCCTGGAATGACGAAAGGCGAAGACCGGGAGGTCTCCGCCTTACTGGCTCTGGGTGGTCGTCGGTCAGCGCATAAGACCGCCGGCTCCACCCAGAGCCAGCGTAAAGCGCCAATACCAACGTGCCACGTCCGGAAGCATACCCGACCTATCGATCAGTTGCCGCGGTGGTCTCCGTCACCGTGTCGGGGCGACGGGGCGACGGCGTCCGGTTCGCGGCGACCAGGGCGTCCCGGATCTCGCGCAGCAGCTGGATCTCCTCGGGCGGCAGCGCCGGGGCGGCGTCCTTGCCGTTCTTCTTGAATCGGTCCGCGAACTTGTTCATCGGCAGGACGACGAGGAAGTAGACGACCGCCGCGGTCAGCAGGAAGGCGACGATCGCGCTGGCGAACTTGCCGACCGGGATCCCGTTCTGCAGATCCTCGGCTGTCTTTCCGGGGAGCTTGATGAAGCCGCCGATGTTGTCTTCACCACCCGCGCCGACCATGGTGATCAATGGGGTGAGGAACGTGTCGGTGAACGAGGTGACGAGCGTGGCGAACGCCGCCCCGATGACCACGCCGACCGCGAGGTCGACGACGTTGCCGCGCATGATGAAGTCTCGGAAGCCCTTGAGCATTCCGACACCCTAACGGGTCGGACTAGGCGTCGCCCTTCTTCGGCGCGAGCCTTCTGTGGAGAAGCTCACGCAAGGAGATCGATTCGCCGTCCTTGGCGCCGCGGCCGATGACCAGCATGGGATCGCTCGGCGCCGGTCGCGCGCCGAACAGCCGCGAGCGCACCGACCCCGGCACTCCGAGGACATAGAACTCGCCGTCGACGCCGATGGCGAGGGAATGATTCGGGTGGATGTACCAGCCGTGCAGCGCGGTCCGATAGTGCGACCGCCCGTTGAAGGCGAACGCCACGAGCCGCTCCGGCGGGATCATCTTGCGGCGGGCCTCCTCGACGAACTCGGTGACGAGCTTGCGCGCCTGTGTCGTCTCGATCTCCCGGGCGCGCGCCACCGCGGCGGCGTGCTTGGCCACGGCGTCATCGCGCCGGCGCCGCCAGTCGTCGTCCTCCCGCGCCGTCATGGCACGCAACGATAGCTCGCCGAATGTCGGAGGGTGCTGGTAGATCTGGTCTGTGCCTGCCGTGCTTTCCCTGCGCGATCTCAACCGCGCGACCCTTGACCGCCAACTCCTGCTGCGACGCTCGCCCCTGCCGGTGGCCGAGGCCGTCCGGCATCTGTGCGGTCTGCAGGCCCAGACCACACACAGCTGGTACGCCGGGCTCTGGGGCCGCTTGGCGGACTTCGATCCGCAGCAGGTCGTCACCATGATGGAGGATCGTTCGCTGGTCCGGATCGCCTTGCAGCGGTCCACCATCCATCTCGTGACCGCCGACGACGCCCTGGCGCTGCGGCCGCTGGTGCAGACGGTCGGCGAGCGCAGTTTCGCCTCCAACTGGGGCAAGCAGCTGCCGGGCGTCGACCTGGCCGAGGTCGTCGCGGCGGGGGTGAGCCTGCTGGAGGAGAAGCCGCTGACCTTCAACGATCTCGGCAAACGCCTGGCGGAGAAGTGGCCCGACCGCGACGGGCAGTCGATGGCGCAGGCGGTCCGCACCTACGCGGCGCTCGTCCAGCCGCCGCCGCGCGGGCTGTGGGGGCGCAGTGGCCTGGCCGTGCACGTCCCCGCGCAGCATTACCTCAGGCGGCCGCTGGCCACCGACCCGTCGATCGACGAGCTCATCGTGCGCTATCTGACCGCGTTCGGCCCGGCCTCCGTGCAGGACGCCCAGACGTGGTCCGGGCTCACGCGGCTCGGCGAGGTGTTCGAGCGGCTCCGGCCGCGGCTCCACGCGTACGCGGACGAGCAGGGCCGGGAGCTGTTCGACGTGCCGGAGGCGCCCCGGCCGGCGGCGGATGTGGCCGCGCCCGTCCGGTTCCTCTACGACTTCGACAACATCCTGCTGTCGTACGCCGACCGCACCCGCGTGCTCGATCCGGCGTACCGGAAGTTGTTGTGGCCGTTGAGCAACATGGCCTTGGGCAGCGTCCTGCTCGACGGGTTCGTGCGGGCGAGCTGGCGGCCGGAGAAGAGCAAGGGCAAGGCGCACGTGACCGTCACCTCGTTCCAGCCGTTCCCGGCCCGGCAGCGGTCGGCGATCGAGGCGGAAGGCCTGCGGTTGCTGGAGTTCCTCGCGCCGGGGGCCGAGCACGACGTCCGGTTCACGACAGCCGACTGATTCCGGCCGCCGACCGGGTAGCGCCCACCTGTTACCGGCGAGTAACTTGGCGGCATGACCCTTGACGTGGCCGCCCTCGCCGACGGCATGACCCAGTCGGTGCCGCTCGTGAAGACGCTCGGCATCACGTTCGCCTCCGTGTCGCCGGACGGCACCGAGGTCGTCGCCGACCTGCCGGACCGGCCGGACCTGCACAACCACGTCGGCGGCCCGCACGCCGGAGCGATGTTCTCGTTGGGGGAGACCGCTTCGGGCGGCGTCGTCCTGGCCGCCTTCGGCGCGCAGCTCGCCGACGCGGTGCCGCTGGCGGTCAACGCCCAGATCGCCTACCGCAAGCTCGCCGTCGGCGACGTACGCGCGACGGCCAAGCTGGCCCGCCCGGTCGCCGACGTCGTGGCCGAACTGGCCGCCGGCACCCGCCCGGAGTTCGACGTGGCGATCGCGATCACGCGAGGCGACGGCGCGGTGGCGGCCGAGATGACGGTGACCTGGACCCTGCGCCCCAACCGCTGACCCCCGTAGGCGCTCCCCGCTGCGCGGCCCTCCCGCTACGCGGCCCCCCGCTACGCAGCGCTCGGCATAAGCGGCGGATCAGGGTTCCCGGTCGAATCTTGGCCCAAGATTCGACCTAGAACCCTGATCCAGCTGGAAAGTTCGGGCGGGCGGGTGGTCAGCCGAGGGGGCGGGGGACGTAGCCGCCGCGTTCCTTGGCCGAACCAGACGTCGTCGCCGAGGGGGCCGGCTCGCGCGGCTCGCCCAGCGCGGAGACCCAGTTCTCGACGGCGTCATTCGTCGGGCGGGGCTTCGTAGTGTGCTTCGCGTTGGGCTTCGCGCTCGGCTTCGGAGTGGGCGCGGATGTCGTGCTCGGCGCGGACTTCGCGGTGGGCGAGGGCTTGCGCTCGCGGGGCGACAGCGGGTCGCTCTTGGCGGAGAAGTCCGCGGAGTCGGCGGAGTCAGCGGAGCCCGAGGGGTCCAGCGCGGACGACGCGAACGCCCCGGCGGCAGACGTGTCGTCCTCCGCCTCCCGGCGCGGCGGCACCGCCACGATGACGGACGCGACGAGACCGGTGAGCACCGCGCTCAGCGCCGCGAACCAGGGCAGTTTCTGGAAGTCCGAGGAGCCCGGACCGGCGATGGCGTACGCCAGGGCGACGGTCGCCGGACCGGCCGCGCCGCTGAGGGCGACGGCGAGCCGGTGGTGGCCGCGCAGCCGGGCGGTGACCGCCACGATCACACCGAGGACGGCCGCGATCGCGGGCAGCCCGAACAGCTGCGCGTCGTCCACCGTGGCGGGGGAGAGGCCGAGCCCGGCCAGTCCACCGAGGCGTGGCGGCTCATCAGCCGTCTTCCCCACCCCGCCGGCGATGAGACCCCACGTGATCAGGGCGTACGCCCCGGCGCTCCAGGCGAGCGCGCGAGCGCTGAGCATGCCGAACGCGAAGACGAGCCCGGCGGCCGCGCCGATGATCAGCGCCAGTCCGGCCTGCAACGCCGGATCCCCGTTGGGGATCTGCGCATGCCGCGCGGGGAAGAGAGCGAGGGCGGTGCCCGCCGCACCGCCGATACCGGCCGCGGCGGCGGCGCTGACCCGTACGCCGAGCCCGTAGGTGCGGGCGCCGATGCCGGTCCCCACCGTCACGGCGATGACGGCGAACCAGGCGAGGAACACGGTCTGGGCAGTCCAGGCGTCGTTGTCGGCGTACGTGCCGTCCAGGCGCAACACGTCCAGAACGGTGGCGACACCGACCTGCCCAGCTCCCATGAGCGCCGCGAAAACGAACGCGGACGTAATCGCACGACCCCAGGTCTTCACGCGCCAGACGTTAGAGCCACCAGGCCGTTCACGCCAGTGGGGCGAGTAAATCATTCGACCGGCAGGCGATAGCCGCGTTTGACGACGGTCTGGACGAAACCGGGTCCGCCCAACCCGGCGCGCAGCCGGGCGACGGCCATCTCGACGGCATGCTCGTCCGCGCCCCGGGGGAGCGAGGGCAGCAGCGCCGCGCGGGACAGCACTCGGCCGGCCCGGGTCGCCAACGCGCGCAGGACCGCCATCGGCGCGGGGGCGAGCGGTTTGAGCTGGCCGTCCACCACGGCGGCGTGCCCGCGCAGGGTCAGCTCGTGCCCGGCGACCTGCAGCGTGACCGCCCGTTTGGGCAGTTCGTCGCTGAGCGAGCGGACCAGTGCGCCGAGCCGGGCCCGCGTGGGCGTCACGACCGGAATACCCAGTTCGGTGAGCGGGGCCGCGGTCACCGTGCCGACGCACGCGGCGAGCACATCCGAGCGCATCGCCTCGACGCAGTCCGCGCGCGCCGGTCCGGCCGCGTCGAGCAGCGCCTGCACGGCGGGCGCGGAGGTGAACGTGACGGCGTCGATGAGCCGGTTGTGCACGAGGTCGACCAGGCGCTGCAAGGGGGCCGGGTCGTGCGGCGGCGCCCAGCGGTAGACGGGCACCTCGATGACGTCGGCGCCGGCCGAGCGCAGCGCCGCGCAGAAGTCGGGTTGCTGGTCCCCGTGCAGCTGCACGGCGATGACCTCACCGTGTACGCCGCGTGCCAGCAGGTGAAAGAGCACCTCGTCGCAGCTCTCCGACTCCGGCGACCACTGGTCGAAGAGGCCGGCCGCCCGAGCCGCGCCCCGCGCCTTGGGCCCCCGGGCGACCAGGTACGCGTTGCCCAGCACCTGCCGCAGCGCGTCGCCCAGGCCCCAGCCCTCGGCCGCCTCCAGCCAGCCGCGCATGCCGATGCCGGTGTTGGCGACGACGATGTCGGGCGGGGTCGCCAGACACCGCCGGGTCGCCTCCCGCAGCTCGACGTCGTCGGGGAGCGGCACGATGCGGAGCGCGGGGGCGATGACCACTCGCGCTCCCCGCCGTTCGAGCAGCGCCGCCAGCTCGTCGCGCCGCCGGTCGGCGGTCACGCCGATGGTGAACCCAGCCAGCTCGCCCTCCGTCTGCGTACCGGCGGCGGCAACAGTCGTCATGCGATCACCGACCTGCGGCCGGCGTTCGCACGACTGAGCCTGTGCCGGCTGACGACCAGCCGCGAGCGGCCGGTCATGCGGGCACGCTCGCCGCGAGGGGCTCGCCGATCTCGACCACTCCATCGCGTACGCGGACCGCCCAGGCCCGGACCCGCATGGTGGGGTCGTCGAGGCAGTCCCCGGTACGCAGGTCGAAGGCCTGCTTGTGCATCGGTGAGGCGACCGTCGGGACGTCTCCCCGGGTGCCGACGATGCCCCGGGAGAGCACCGAAGCACCGCTGAACGGGTCGACGTTGTCCACGGCGTACACGTCGCCGGTGAAGGTCCGGAAGATCGCGACGGGCACTCCCTCGACGAGCGCGGCCACCCCGCGTTCGATCTCCAGGCGGCTGATCGAGCAGATCGGCGTCCAGACGGCGAGGTCGGCGAAGGCGGTGGTCATGACTTCCTCCCGGTGAGCGTGACAGGAACGGGGCGGGCGGGCACTCGTTGCCCGCGCTCGGTCTCGAAGCTGATCGAGGGATCGGGGGTCCCCGGCGCGTTGACGAACGAGACGAACCGGGCCAGCCGCTCGGGATCGTCCAAAGTGGCCTTCCACTCGTCGGCGTACGAGCCGACGTGGTGTGCCATCGCCGCGTCCAGTTCCGCGCAGAGGCCGAGGGTGTCGTGGATGATGACGTCCCGCAGGTGGTCGAGCCCGCCGTCGAGGCCCTCCAGCCAGCTCGCCGTCCGCTGCAGGCGGTCGGCGGTCCGGATGTAGTACATGAGGAACCGGTCGACCGTGCGGATGAGGTCCTCGGTGGACAGGTCCGTGGCGAGCAGGTCGGCGTGCCGGGGCCGGAAGCCGCCGTTGCCGCCGACATAGAGGTTCCAGCCGGTCTCGGTCGCGATGATCCCGAAGTCCTTGCTCCGGGCTTCGGCGCATTCCCGGGCACAGCCGGAGACGGCCGACTTGATCTTGTGCGGTGCCCGCAGGCCCCGATAGCGCAGCTCCAGATCCACCGCGAGGCCCACCGAGTCCTGTACGCCGTACCGGCACCAGGTGCTGCCGACGCACGACTTCACGGTGCGCAGCGCCTTGCCGTACGCGTGCCCGGACTCGAATCCCGCGTCGACCAGCCGGTGCCAGATCTGGGGCAGCTGCTCGACGCGAGCGCCGAACAGGTCGATCCGCTGCCCGCCGGTGATCTTCGTGTAGAGCCCGAAGTCCTTGGCGACCTCGCCGATGACGATGAGCTTCTCCGGGGTGATCTCGCCACCGGGGATACGGGGCACCACCGAGTAGGTGCCGTCCTTCTGGATGTTCGCCAGGAAGTGGTCGTTGGTGTCCTGCAACGCCGCCTGCTCGCCGTCGAGCACGTAGCCGTTGGTCAGCGAGGCGAGGATCGAGGCCACGACCGGCTTGCAGATGTCGCAGCCCCGGCCCTGCCCGTGCGCGGTGATCAGCTCGGAGAACGTCCGGATGCCGCGGACGCGGGCGATGTCGTACAGCTCTTGGCGGCTGTGTGCGAAGTGTTCGCAGAGCGCCTTCGACTGGTGCACGCCGCATTCGCTGAGCAGGCTCTTCAGCATCGGTACGCACGAGCCGCAGGTGGTGCCGGCGCGGGTGCAGGCCTTGAGCGCCGGCACGTCGGCCGCCCCGTCACGGATCGCGTCGACGATGGCGTCCTTGGTGACGGCGTTGCAGGAGCAGACCTGCGCCGTGCCCGGGAGCGACCCGGCTCCGGCCGTTCCGGCGGAGTCCCCGGCCAGCAGCGCGATCGGCGGGCCGGGCAGCGGACCGCCGAGGCTCGCCCGCAACGTCGGGTACGCCGACGCGTCCCCGACGAGGATGCCGCCGAGCAGGGTCTGAGCGTCGTCGGAGAGCAGGAGTTTGGCGTACACCCCGTTGGCGCCGTCGTGGAAGACGACGTCGAGCGGCCCGTCCGCCGCCCCGAACGAGGCGACGTCGACGCCGAGCAGCTTCAGCTTCGTCGAGGTGTCCGGCGTGGCCATGGCGGCGTCGCCGCCGACGATCCGGTCGGCCACCACCTCGGCCATGGCGTACCCGGGGGCGACGAGTCCGTAGGTGCGCCCGTCGGCGCCGTCGAGGCTCAGGGCGGCGCACTCGCCGACGGCGTACACGTCGGGGTCGGCGGTCGCGCAGCCCGCGTCCACGAGGTACCCGCCGCGCGGTCCCAGCGCCAAGCCCGCCGATTCGGCCAGCTCGTCCCGGGGCCGGATGCCGGCCGCGATCACCACGAGGTCGGCGTCGACGGATCCGCCGTCGCTGAAGGTCAGGCCGGTCACCGCGGCCTCGCCGAGCACGCTCGCGCAGGCTCGTCCGGTGTGGACGGTCAGGCCCAGGCCCTCGACGTGTCCCTTGAGGACGGCGCCGCCGCCGTCGTCCACCTGAAGCGGCATGAGCCGCGGGGCGAACTCGACGACGTGGGTGGTCAGCCCGAGCAGCCGCAACGCGTTGGCCGCCTCCAGGCCGAGCAGGCCACCGCCGAGCACCGCGCCGACCTGACGGCCCTCGGCGTACGCCTGAAGCGCTTCGAGGTCGTCGAGCGTGCGATAGACGAAGACGCCCGGCAGGTCGGCCCCGGCGATCGGCGGCACGAACGGGCGGCTGCCGGTGGCGAGGACGAGCTTGTCGTAGGCGTACTCGCCGGCGGAGGTGGTGACCACCCGCCGGGTCCGGTCGATTCCCTGGACCGTCTCACCGAGCCGCAGCTCGACGTCGTCCGGCAGGTCGCCGAGGCCCAGCTCGGCCGCGCTGACCCCGTCGAAGAACGCGGACAACCGCACCCGGTCGTACGCGGGCCGCAGCTCCTCGCCGAGGACGGTGATCTGCCATTCGCCGCTGGTGTCCCGGGCGGCCAGCGCCTCCACGAACCGCTGCCCGACCATTCCGTGGCCGACCACGACGACCTTCTTGGCACCGTTGCTCATGCCTTGACACCCTCCTGCGCAGACAGCCAATCGGCGATGCCGCAGACCGCGTCGGTGCAGGTCCCGCAGCCGGTGGTGGCGCGCGTCCGGCCGGCGATCGCCGCGACGTCGCGGCAGCCGTCGCGCCACGCGCGCACGATGGATCCCTTGCTGACCGAGTTGCACTGGCAGACGGTCGCGGCGTCGGGCATCAGCGCGGGAGTGGGCGCAGCCTGGGCAGTGGCGGTGCTGCCCAGGCTGCGCCCGAGAAGGAGCGCGCGGCGGTCATTGGGAACCGGCGCGCCCCGGTCGAAGAGCTGGATGACCTGCCCGACGAGCGGGTTGTCGCCCAGCAGCACGGCGCCGGACACGCGGCCTTCGTGGATCCGCAGGCGGGCGTACGTGCCCCGGGCGGGATCGGCGAAGCGCAGATCCTCGTGGTGCTCGCCGTCGAGGGTGCCCATCGAGGCGAGGTCGATGCCGTTCGCCTTCAGCCGCGTCACGATCGGCGCGGGCTGGTACGCCGCCAGCGGCTCCTCGCCGCTCAGCACCCGGGCCACCACGTTCGCCTGGGCCCACGCGGGTGCGACGAGCCCGCCGACCTGGCCGCGATGCTGGGCGCAGTCGCCGATGGCCGAGATCCGCCGGTCGCTGGTCCGGAGCCGGTCGTCCACCACGATGCCCCGGTCGACGGCCAGCCCGGCGTCCCGGGCGAGCGCCGTCTCCGGGCGTACGCCGCACGACAGGACCAGCAGGTCGGTGGTGAGTTCCCGGCCGTCGGACAGGGTGAGCGTGACGCTGTCCGGCCCGGTGGTCAGCCGCGCCCCTGACACTCCGGTGTGGACGGTGATGCCCAGTTCGGCCAGGGTGCCGGCCAGGATGGCGCTCGCGTCCGGGTCGATCTGCCGTTCCATCAGATGCCCGACGGGGTGGACGACCTGCACGGCCAGGCCTCGCCCGGCCAATCCGCGGGCCGCCTCCAGGCCGAGCAGCCCGCCGCCGAGCACGATGGCGGTACGCGCGCCGGCGCTGAAGTCGAGGATGCGGCGGCAGTCGTCCAGGGTCCGGAACACCGCGACCCGGTCGGGCAGCGCGTCCGGGTCGAGCCCCTCGACCGGCGGGATCCACGCGGTGGCCCCGGTGGCCAGCACGAGGTGCTCGTACTCCACGACGGTGCCGTCGGCGCAGGTCACCGTCTGCCGGTCCCGGTCGATCGAGACGACCGGCGCCCCCGTCCGAATGGACCCGCCGGAGTCGGGCAGCTCCACCCCGGTCTCGTCGACCTTCCCGGCGAGGAGATTGGACAACAGGATCCGGTTGTACGCCCGATGCGGCTCGGCGCCGACGACGGTCGCCTTGACGCCACGCCGGGCCAGGTCGGCGGCGCATCGCGCGCCCGCCATCCCGTAGCCGACGATGACTACCTCGTTCACCTTGGTGCTCCTGTCCATGAGGAGACCGGCGCCATCGGCGGTCATTGGCTCGGCTCTGCTAGCTCGGGGCCGTGAGCCCGTCCGCCGTCCTCCCGGCTGTCGCCGGATCGAGCGGGGACTGGCTCGACCTTTACAGCGCACACCTTGAACTCGGGCATGCGGGAGATCGGGTCCAGGGCGGCCGACGTCAGCGAGTTGACGCGCTGCCGACCGGCGAAGTGGAAGGGGGCGAAGACGGTGTCCGGTCGGATGCTCTCGGTCAGCCGCGCGGGGGCGGTCATCTCGCCGCGGCGGCTCGTCACGCGTACAAGTTGATCTTGAGAGATGTCGAGGCGGGCCGCGAGATCGGGATGGAGCTCGACGAACGCGGATCCGGCGACCCGCGCGAGCGGCTCGATCCGGCGCGTCTGCGCGCCGGACTGGTACTGGGCCAGCAGCCGGCCGGTGGTGAGATAGAGGGGGTACTCGGCGTCGGGCTCCTCGACCGCGGGCCGGTGGTCGACCGCGGTCAGCCGGGCCCGCCCGTCCGGGTGGGCGAACCGTTCCTCGAAGAGCCGCGGCGTGCCCGCCCGGTCCACAGACGGGCAGGGCCAGAACACGCCGTCCTCGGCGTCCACCCGCTCCCACGTGACGCCCGCGTAGTCGGCCAATCCGCCTGCGGAGGCACGCCGCAGCTCCTCGAAGACCGCGCGCGGATCGGAGTCGAACCGCGCACTCGTGGGAAGGCCGCCGTTTGCCCGAACGGCGTCCGTCCCGGGGCCGAGCCGGTGAGCCAGCTCGGCCAGCACCGCCAGATCCGTCCCTGTCCCTGGCGGTGGTTCGCGGAGGGCCTTGCGCCGCAGCACGCGGCCCTCGAGGTTGGTCATGGTGCCGTCCTCCTCGGCCCACTGGGCGGTGGGGAGGACGACGTCGGCGAGCTGTGCCGTCTCGCTCTTCACAAAGTCGCACACGACCAACAAATCCAGGTTTCGCAGACGTTTCTCTACGTGAACAGCATTCGGAGCGGAGACGACCGGATTCGAGCCGAACACGAGCAACGCCTTGACGTCCTCGCCGAGGCTGTCGAGCAGTTCGTAGGCCGACCGGCCGGGGCCGGGCAGATCAGCCGGGTCGACGCCCCAGACCGCGGCCACGTGTTCGCGCGCGGCGGGATCGTCGATCTTGCGGTAGCCCGGCAACTGGTCGGCTTTCTGCCCGTGCTCCCGGCCGCCCTGACCGTTGCCCTGCCCGGTCAGGCAGCCGTACCCGGAACCCGGGCGGCCCGGCAGGCCCAGCGCCAACGCGAGATTGATGAAGGCGGACACCGTGTCCACACCCTTGGCGTGCTGCTCCGCGCCGCGTGCGGTCAGGATGATCGCCGGGCCGTCGCTCAAGGCCCGCGCGGCTTGCTCCAGATCAGCGATGGGTACGCCGGTCAGCCGCTCGACTCGCGCCGGCCAGTACTCCGCGACCAGTTTGCGTACGTCGTCGAAGCCGGTCGTCCGGTCGTCGAGGTATTCGGAGTCGATCAGGCCCTCGGCGACGGCGATGTGCAGCAGGCCGTTGGCGAGCGCGAGATCGGTGCCCGGCGTCGGCTGGAGGTGCAAGGTGGCGTTCCGGGCGGTGGGGGTGGCCCGGGGGTCGATCACGATCTGCGTCGCGCCCGGCAGTTCGCGCTGCTCGGTGAGGTACCGGGCGAACGGGGGCATCGTCTCGGCGACGTTCGCGCCGACCAGCAGCAGCGTCTTGGCCTTGCCGACGTCGGCGAGCGGAAACGGCAGGCCGCGGTCGACGCCGAAGGCGCGCATCCCGGCGGCGGCCGCGCTCGACATGCAGAAGCGCCCGTTGTAGTCGATGTTCTTGGTCCGCAGCGCGACCCGGGCGAACTTGCCCAGCGCGTACGCCTTCTCGTTGGTGAGCCCGCCGCCGCCGAAGACCGCCACGGCGTCCCGCCCGTGGTCCCGCTGCACGTCGCGGATCTTGCCGACGATGAAGTCGTACGCCTCCGCCCAGGTCGCCGGCTCGCCGTGGAGCAACGGCGTACGCAGCCGGTCGGGGTGGTCGAGCAGTTCGGCGGCGGTCCAGCCCTTCTGGCACAGCCCGCCCCGGTTGGTGGGGAAATCGCGGGGAGCCACTTCGACCTTGCCCGACGCGTCGGCCCGTAAGGTCATCCCGCATTGCAGAGCGCAGTACGGGCAGTGGGTGGCAACCGCCGAGGAGTGCTCGCGCGAGCCGCTGGAGGTGCGGTCAGCTGGGGGTGCCATGGAGACGAGCGTGAGGGCAGGCGGTTTCGGCCCGACTTCTCATATGTTTCCGACCTGCAAAGTCGCGCTCATCTGTTCGGTGGGGGCGGTGTTGGCCGGTGGTATGACCGTGAGGACACAGATGGGGGTTTTGTCCATTGACACGACGTTCTAGCGTGATCGATAGTGACTGTCTGTGAGATCAGTTACACCTCACGTGAGCTGGGGTTTCACTCACGCGCGGAGTTCTGATTGGGGGATGACTATGGGTCATACCGGAGGTACCCTCACTTGCATGACTGCGAAGGTGACTCTCTCGTTCTCGGATGACACGATCGCCGACGCGCGCCGCTATGCGGAACGCGACGGCATGTCCTTGTCGGCCTGGATGGACAAGGCCGCCAAGGAGAAGGCCCTACGCGAGCTCTTCGGCGCACATGCCGACGTGCTCCGGAGAGCGGGCCTGGACAAACTGGAGAAGCAGGCGCTTGCGGACGAGGCCGACTATGAGACGGTCACAGACGCATTGCGCGGCGGACTGACCCAGAGCAGCGGTCGACGACCGCGCCGAAGCGGCGGAGGAAATGACAAGCGTGCTGCGTAGAGGTGAGATCTGGCGGATCGAGGGCGCTCGCGAGCGGCTCGGTCTCGTCATCAGCTCCGACGTCTACAACGGAACCGATGTGCCGATCGTGGTCGTCGCCGAGGTGGTGGACGAGGAGGAGCTGCGCGATTCGCCCTTGGCCGTGCCGATGGGCGAATTCGTGATCATGCCCGATCGCGTCTCGTCGCCGATGAAGAAGTGGTTCACCGACCTCGTCGAGGTCGCGGACACCGACACGATGCGGCGGGTCGGCCGAGCGCTCAAGATCATCCAAGACCTCTAGCCGGGCTCCACAGCTCAGGGGAGGAACAGGTCCGCGTCGCAGGTGGAGTCGTCGGCGTCGGTGCCGGCGCCGCACGACTCCGGCGCGTCGTAGCCGAGGGCCTCGGCGCAGGCCTCCGGACGCGGCTTCCGCAGCCCGGCCGCGACCTGCTCGAACGCCGCGCCCAGGACGGCGAACTGCTCCGGGGTCATCTTGTCCACGAAGATGTCGCGGACCTGGTTGACGTGGTCGACGGCGACCCGCTGGATCGTCTCCCAGCCGTGCTCGGTGAGCACCGCGAACTGGCCCCGGCGGTCGTCGGGACACGGCTGCCGCTCGATCAGGCCGGCCTTCTCCATCCGGGTGATCTGGTGCGACAGGCGGCTCTTCTCCAGCAGGGTGCGTACGGCGAGCTGGCTCATCCGGAGCCGGTGCTCGGGAGCCTCCGACAGCTGGACGAGGATCTCGTAGTCGGTGCCGGACAACCCGTGCTTCTGATGCCCTCGCTCGAGGTTGTGCATCAGCAGCCGGCTGCCCTCGAGGAACGCCCGCCAGGACCGCTGCTCGTCATCGGTGAGCCAGCGGGCTTCGGTCTTGATGTCGGCGGACATGCCAGTCACAGTACTCACTTCCCCTCTCGATCGAGTAGGTCGCGCATCACTTGGCGGCAAGCCGACAGCCGACCTCGCTGGTGCGACGCCGGCTGTGGTCCTCAGCTGGTGAGGCGGTTCAGACCGTCGTCACGACCTCGTCGAAGTCCAGCCGCGGGTTGCGGTCGAACCAGGCGTTGTCGGCCGGCTTGCCGATGTTGACGACCGCCAGGACACTGGCCCGGCCGTCGCCGAAGAACTCCTTGTTCAGCAGGTCGGCGTCGAACCCGCCCATCGGGCCGGCGGCCAGCCCGGCGGCGCGTACGCCCAGGATGAAGTAGCCGACCTGGAGCGCGCCGTTGAACCGGCCGGTCCGGATCCGGGCCTCTTCCTCGGCGAACCGGTCCTTGGCGTTGGGGGCGTGGGGGAAGGTCTTGTCGAGCTTCTCGTGGAAGTCGTGGGCCGCGGCGAGAATGGCGGTCAGCGGGGCGGCGGCGGTCTTGGCCTTGTTGCCCTCGGCCAGGGTGCCGACCAGGCGCTGCCGGGCCTCCGGCGTACGCACCAGCACCACCCGCAGCGGCTGCGAGTTCAACGCGGTCGGGGCGTACTTCACGAGGTGGTAGATCGCCTGGATCTGCTCGTCGCTCACCGGCTCGTCGGTGAAGGCGTTCGCGGTACGCGCCTCGCGGAACAGCAGATCCTGCGCCGCCTGATCAAGAACGAGGCTCATTAGGTCTCCAAACTGTCAGCCCTTTATTACGTGATCGCCCCCCTCTCGGGCGCCACCCGACCCAAGTTAGATGAAGTTTCAACCAATGTGCAAGCACTAGTTGAGCGCATCACTGAAATACCCCGTTGATCATGGAGTTTCCGGTCGCGACACACCGTCGATACCGCAGTTAACTCCATGATCAACGGGGCAGAGCAGGGGGTGGGCGGTTAGACGGAGGCGTGGGCGAGGCTGGGGGCGACCGTGACCAGCACTCGGCGGCGCAGGTAGCACCACCACGTTACGGCGAGGCAGACGGCGTACAGGACGGTGAACCAGGTGAACGCCGTGCCGATGCCGCCGGTCGCCGCGATGGAGTCGCTGATCGCCCGGGGCAGGTAGAAGCCGCCGAACGCGCCGACCGCCCCGGCGATGCCTAGGGTCGCCGCCGACTCCCGCTTGGCGGTGGCCGCGTCCGGCGACTTCGCCGCGAAGATCGCCGGGATCATCCGGTAGGTCGAGCCGTTGCCCGCCCCGGCCGCGGTGAACAGCACGCCGAACGAGGCCAGGAAGAGCGCCAGGTTCTTCGACCCGGCCGCCGTCACCACGCCGTACGAGCCGAGCCCCATGAGGACGAAGCAGGTGGCGGTGACCCGGGCGCCGCCGACCTTGTCCGACAGCCAGCCGCCGAATGGCCGGGCGATCGAGCCCACCAGCGGACCGGCGAAGGCCAGGGTGATCGTCGCCGCCCCCAGGTGCGCCACCGGGGCGTTCGGGAACTGGAGTTTCAGGACCAGCGGGAACGCCGCCGAGTAGCCCAGGAACGAGCCGAAGGTCCCGATGTAGAGGAACGACATGATCCAGGTGTGCGCCCGTTTGACCGTGGCGAACTGCGCCCGCAGCGGCGACCTCGCCACGGCGAGGTTGTTCATGAAGGCGTACGCGAAGATTCCGGCGGCCAGGATCAGCGGCAGCCACATGACACCGCCGTAGACCAGCCCGAACGACAACGCGATCGGCACGACCAGCTGCATGACGCTGATGCCGAGGTTGCCGCCCGCGGCGTTCAGCCCCAGCGCAGTGCCCTTCTTCCGCTCGGGGAAGAAGAACGAGATGTTGGTCATCGACGACGCGAAGTTGCCGCCGCCCAGCCCGGCGGTCGCCGCGATGGTCAGGACCACCCAGTACGCAGGCCGGGCGGTCACCGCGTAGATCATCCCCGAGACCGGGATCAGTAGCAGCAGTGCGCTGATCATGGTCCAGGTACGCCCGCCGAACCGGGTCACCGCGAAGGTGTACGGGATCCGCATGATCGAGCCGATGAGGTTCGGGAGGGCGACCAGCCAGAACTTCTGGTTCACGGAGTACGCGAACAGCGCCGGTGGCAGGGCCACCACCACGACGCTCCAAAGCGTCCAGACCGAGAAGCCCAGGTGCTCGGCGAAGATCGAGAAGATCAGGTTGCGCCGGGCGACCCGGCGGCCGGTGGACTCCCAGAAGGCGGTGTCCTCGGGGTCCCAGTGCGAGATCACCCGCTGCTGCGGTGCAGCCGGTGCCGGTGTGGTGACTGTCGCGGTCATGGTCAGGAAAGTTACGAACGTGTGATTGCCGTGTTGTGCGCTGCGCGTACCCGGGGTGTGAAACCAGGCGCACCATCGCGGCAGGTACCCTGTGAGGCGAGCCATACGGCGGTAGCCGTTTTGACCCCGGCGTAAGCCAGCAGGTATCGTTGTGCGCTGTTGCGTGAAAAGGCGGCGCGGACCTGTCGGGTACGCTTGTCGTTCGTTGCCGACCATCTTGTCAAGTAGATGGCGCGGCCTGCATCGCAAGAGACATGTCCGACGACCAGACAAGGTAGACCTGTGCGTACGTACAGCCCGAAGCCGGGTGAGATCGAGCGTCAGTGGCACGTGATCGACGCTTCTGACGTCGTGCTGGGCCGGCTCGCCACCCACGCCGCCACGCTCCTGCGCGGCAAGCACAAGCCCACTTTCGCGCCGCACGTGGACACCGGTGACTTCGTGATCATCGTGAACGCGGGCAAGGTCGCGCTGACGGGCAACAAGCGCGCGACGAAGGTCGCCTACAGCCACTCGGGCTACCCGGGCGGTCTGAAGAAGGTCGGCTACGACGAGCTGCTGTCCAAGCGGCCGGAGAAGGCGATCGAACTCGCCGTCAAGGGCATGCTCCCGCACAACAAGCTGGGCCGCCAGCTGCTGGGCAAGCTCAAGGTCTACGCGGGCCCCGAGCACCCCCACGCCGCGCAGCAGCCGCAGCCGTTCGAGATCAAGCAGATCGCGCAGTGAGCGCGGGCGAAGGAATCACTATGACCGAGACTTCTGTGCCGACGCCGGCCGCGGTCGCCACGGCTGTCGACGCCGTCGCCCCGGTCGCCGTGAAGGCCCCCCGCGGGGACCGCCCCGTGCAGACCGTTGGCCGCCGCAAGGAGGCCATCGTCCGCGTACGCATCATGCCGGGCTCCGGCAAGATCACGTGCAACGGGCGTGACCTGGAGGCCTACTTCCCGAGCAAGGTTTCGCAGCAGACCGTGCGCGAGCCGCTCGTGGTGGCCGAGAAGGCCGAGGCCTTCGACATCATCGCCAACCTCCGTGGTGGCGGCATCACCGGTCAGGCCGGCGCGCTGCGTCTGGCCATCGCTCGCGCGCTGTGCGAGCTGGACCTCGACGACCGCCCGGCGCTGAAGAAGGCCGGCTTCCTGACCCGCGACGCTCGCGTCAAGGAGAGCAAGAAGTACGGTCTCAAGAAGGCCCGCAAGGCGCCTCAGTACTCGAAGCGTTGATGCCGGCATTACTGCCAGCATGAAGTTGGCGCAGTGGGTATCCGTGGCAGCTAGCCTGATGTGGCGCTGTCGACGCGACCTGCACTTGTGATGGCCGGGGGGCACCTAGCCCCCCGGCCATTCTCGTCTGCCCTGGATCTGCGAGGAGGACACATGGGTCGGCTCTTCGGCACGGACGGCGTCCGTGGCCTGGCCAACGGCGACCTCACCCCCGAACTGGCGATGTCGATCGCTGTCGCCGCCGCCCACACCCTGGCCGAAGCGGACCGCAGCCATCAGCCGGTGGCGGTCGTGGGCCGGGATCCCCGAGCGAGTGGCGAGATGCTGGAGGCCGCGGTGGTCGCCGGGCTGGCCAGTGCGGGCGCCACCGTCGTCCGGGCCGGCGTGCTGCCGACGCCCGCGGTGGCGTACCTGACGAGCGAGGTGCGCGCCGACTTCGGCGTGATGGTCTCGGCGAGCCACAACCCGATGCCCGACAACGGGATCAAGCTCTTCGCCGCCGGTGGGCACAAGCTCTCCGACGAGATCGAGGACGCCATCGAGGCCCGGATCGGTGAGGCGTGGCAGCGTCCCACCGGGGCGGGCGTCGGCCGCGTCCACGACCTGCTCGACGGCGCCGAGCACTACCTCAAGCACCTGCGCTCCGCCGTGCCGCACCAGCTCGACGGTCTGACCGTCGTGGTCGACTGCGCGAACGGCGCGGCCAGCGACGTCGCGCCGGCGGCGTACCAGGAGGCCGGGGCGACCGTCATCCCGATCTTCTCCGAGCCCGACGGGGTCAACATCAACGACGAGTGCGGCGCGACTCACCTCGACGCGCTGCGGGAGGCCGTCCTGGCGAACGGGGCTGACCTCGGGCTGGCGCACGACGGCGACGCGGACCGCTGCCTCGCGGTCACGGCGACCGGCGAGGTCGTCGACGGCGACGAGATCATGGCGATCCTCGCGCTCGCCCTGAAGGAGTCCGGCACGCTCGCCGAGGACACCCTGGTCGTCACCGTGATGAGCAACCTCGGGCTCAAGATCGCCATGCGGGACGCCGGTATCAGCCTGGTAGAGACGAAGGTCGGCGATCGGTACCTGCTGGCAGAGCTGCGCGAGCACGGCTACTCGCTCGGCGGCGAGCAGAGCGGCCACATCGTCCTGCCCAGCCACGCGACCACCGGCGACGGGCTGCTCACCGGCCTGCTGCTGATGGCCCGCATGGCGCAGACCGGCAAGACCCTCGCCGACCTGGCCGCCGTCGTCACCAAGCTGCCGCAGCGCCTGATCAACGTGAAGGCCGACCGGTCCGTGGTGACGCACCCCGCCGTGGTCGCGGCCGTGGACGCGGTCGCCGCGCGGCTCGGGGCCACCGGGCGCGTCCTGCTCCGTCCGTCCGGCACCGAGCCACTGGTACGCGTCATGGTGGAGGCGTCGACGCCCGAGCTGGCGTTGGAGACCGCGGAGGAGATCGCGTCGGCGGTACGCTCCGCGGCCTGACCTGCCCGCATCCGTTTTAGGACCGGATCACGGATCTCGGTCGAATCTTGCCTGACTGCACTCCTGGCGGCTCGCCTTAGAGGCTCCCCGGCAAGACTCGACCCGGAACCCTGATCCGGTCCTTTCGTTTTCTCTGCGCGTCGGGTTTTGCGCAGTTGTCGTGCGCATAAGTATCCACATCGCGCATGGACTTTGAGCGAAACTCCGCTACGCTGCGAGTCATGTGTGGAATCGTGGGATACGCGGGCGCCCGACCGGCCCTGGAGATCGTCCTGGACGGACTGCGGCGGCTGGAGTACCGCGGCTACGACTCGGCCGGCGTCGCCATCCTGAGCGCGGCCGAGATCGCGGTGGCGAAGCGGGCGGGGAAGCTGGCCAACCTGGACCGCGTACTCGCCGAGGCGGAGGACGCCCGGATCACCGCGGGGACGGTCGGCATCGGCCACACCCGCTGGGCGACCCACGGCGGCCCGACCGACCGCAACGCCCACCCACACCTGTCGGCCGACGGCCGGGTCGCGGTCATCCACAACGGCATCATCGAGAACTTCGCCCTGCTGCGGGCCGAGCTGGAGGCGCAGGGGATCGAGTTCCGGTCCGAGACCGACACCGAATGCGTGGCGCACCTGCTCGCCTTCGAACTCGCCGTCGTGCCGGAGAAGGGCGCGGCCGCGCTGGCCGAAGCCATGCGCCGCGTCTGCCGCCGGTTGGAGGGGGCGTTCACCCTGCTCGCCGTCGACCGGGAGGCCCCGGGCGCGGTCGTCGGCGCCCGGCGGAACTCACCGCTGGTGGTCGGGGTCGGCCAGGGCGAGAACTTCCTCGCGAGCGATGTGAGCGCGTTCATCGCGCACACCCGGGACGCCCTGGAACTCGGGCAGGACCAGGTAGTGCTGATCACGACCGAGGGCGTCGAGGTGACCGACTTCGAGGGCAAGCCGGCCGAGGCCCGTCCGTACCACGTGGACTGGGACGCGCGCGCCGCCGAGAAGGGCGGGCACGACTGGTTCATGGAGAAGGAGATCCTGGAGCAGCCGCAGGCGGTCCACGACACCCTGCTCGGCCGGCTCAGCGAGACGGGCAGCATCCTGCTCGACGAGGTCCGCCTCACCGACCAGGACCTCCGGGACGTCGACAAGATCTTCGTGGTCGCCTGCGGGACGGCGTACCACGCCGGAATGGTCGCCAAGTACGCGATCGAGCACTGGACCCGGATCCCCTGTGAGGTCGAGCTGGCCAGCGAGTTCCGCTACCGCGACCCGGTGCTCGACCGGTCGACCCTGGTCATCGCCATCTCGCAGTCCGGCGAGACGATGGACACGCTGATGGCGCTGCGCCACGCCAAGGAGCAGAAGGCGCGCGTACTGGCGATCTGCAACACCAACGGCTCGACCATCCCCCGGGAGTCCGACGCCGTCCTCTACACGCACGGCGGCCCGGAGATCGCGGTCGCCTCCACGAAGGCGTTCCTCACCCAGCTCGCCGCCTGCTACCTGGTCGGCCTCCATCTGGCCCAGGTCCGGGGGATCAAGTACGCCGACGAGGTCGCCTCGGTCGTCGAGCAGCTCCGGGCGATGCCGGAGGCGATCGCGACCGTCCTGGCCGACCTCGACGGGATGAAGACGCTGGCCCGCGACCTCAGTACGCGCAACACCGTCCTGTTCATCGGCCGCCACGTCGGCTACCCGGTGGCGTTGGAGGGCGCGCTGAAGCTCAAGGAGCTGGCCTACATGCACGCCGAGGGGTTCGCCGCCGGTGAGCTGAAGCACGGCCCGATCGCGCTGATCGACGAGGGCACTCCGGTCGTCTGCGTCGTGCCGAGCCCGGCCGGCCGGGGCGTCCTGCACGACAAGATCGTCTCCAACATCCAGGAGGTGCGGGCGCGGGGCGCGCGGACCATCGTGATCGCCGAGGAGGGCGACGACGCCGTCGTGCCCTACGCCGACCACGTGATCCGCGTCCCGCGTACGCCGACGCTGCTGGCCCCGTTCGTGACGACGGTGCCGTTGCAGGTCCTCGCCTGCGAGATCGCGACCGCCCGGGGTCACGACGTCGACCAGCCGCGGAACCTGGCGAAGTCGGTGACGGTGGAGTGATCCGGTCAGGATTCCGGCGGCGGCGGTGAGCTGACCTCGGATTCCCGCCCGGCGGCGATCCGGCCGACGTTGGCCAGCGCCGGATTGCCGCGGTCCCAGTACGCCAAGTGGGCCGAGATCGGGTTGGCGTTGTCGGCCGCCTCGAAGACGTGCCCGCCGAACCCGTCGTCCGCCGGATTGTGCCCGTGCCAGAGGTCCGGCATCGGATCACCCATGTAGCGCGGCCAGGACTGCTCCATCCAGAACTGCCGGATCGACGGCGCGGCCAGCCCGACGATGTCGTTGTTCGCGCTGGCCGCCCACACCGTCGCCGGATCCACGTGCAGGTCGGCCGCATGCTCGACGCCGACCCCGGGTGCGCCGAGGAACACCAGGTCGTCGGCGCGCAGGCCGAGGTCGCGTACGGTCTCGCCCACGACCAGCGCGCCGTAGGAGTGCCCGACGACGCTCTGCTCGCCGAGGTCGCCCTGGTGGGTCGCGGCCAGCCCGTCCTGGAAGTCGTGGAGGGCCGCGCGGGCGTCGTGGGCGGCGCCGGCCGAAGCCCCCTCGAACAGGGAGTCCGGAGTGTCATAGCCCAGCCACAGGATGGCCGCCGTGGACGTCGACGGGTCCGCTGTCGTCGCCGCCTCGGCCATCGCGGCCGTCCGATCGAGGGACGTGCCCAGCTGGCCGTCGAGGCGTACGCCCATGCCGGGCACATAGGTCAGCACGTTCTTCGAACGGTCGGGGTCGCCGAGGGCCACGATCGCGCGGCCGTCGCCCGTCGTGTCCAACCCCACCAGGTACGCACCCGGGCGGGCGAGCCGGTCGGCGAGCGTGGCGAGCCCGGCGAGCGTCCGCTCGACCCGGTCGCGTTCCCGGGCGGCGTGCCGGTCGCCGGCCAGGCTCGCCAGCAGGGCGCTGAGCCGATCCCGTTCCCGGCGCAGCACCTCCCGGTTCGCCCGGTCCCGGTCGGCCACCGGTACGCCGTCCAACCCGCCGATCCGCTCGGGCGACTGAAGCAGGAGCAGCTCTCGTTGGGTCTTGCTGAGCCCACGCCACCATTCGCGGACGGCCACCGGCCCGGCAGCAGGCGGGCACGGCGGGCTCATCGACGCGGTCAGCTGCGCCAACGCGGCCGCCGTACGCTCATCGGACTGCCGCGCGGCGTGCACCGCGAGCGCCGCTGCCTCCGGCGTACGCGCTGCCAGCAATGCCCGGCGAGCCGCGGCCACCCGGTCGGCGTGCTCCGCCAGCAGCCGCTCGGTCCGCTCGATCGGCACCCGGCAGGCGGCGGTCAGTTCCCGGAGGTCCGCGACGGCCACCGTGGCCGCGTCGGCCGCCGTTCCGCGCCAGTCCTGCCGGAGCCCGGCCGCAGTCGTGTCGAACTCCGCGACCCGCTCCTCGACCTGCTGCGCGAGCCGCCGAAAGGCGGTCGCCCCGGCGTGCCAGGCCTCGACGTCGGCCGCGCAGAGTTGTGCGTACCCGATGATCATGAGCGATCCGCGGAGCGATAGTTGGCCGCGCAGGCCCGGACCGACTCACCGGTGTGGACGGTCCGTTCGCCGACCGCGCGCAGCACCCCGGCGAGCGCGTTCTCCCAGGTGGACAGCGCGGCCGCAGCCGACCACCCGGCCGGCGCCGCGACCGGCTGCGAGCGCGTCAGCGCGGTTCCGGTGTCGGCGAGCCGGTCGGACCACTGGCCGAGCCGGTCGATGTGGACTTCGAACTCCATGGGTCACCTCCCTGAGTTAACTGCCGCCGATGCTGACCGGTGCCGGGAGCGGCCTCAAGCACCTGTGGACGACGGCCCGGGACCGATCGAAGTGGTCGTCCACAGGGCTTGTGCGGCCGGTAGGGTTTGCCCTGTGATCGTGTCGGTCGGCAATGACGTAGTGCTCGTCGAGCGCTTCCGCGCCGCACTCGAGCGCACCCCGCATCTCGCGCAGCGAGTGTTCACCGAGGCCGAGCGCATCACCCGGTCCGGCCACGAGCGGTCGGCGGAGTCGCTCGCGGCCCGGTTCGCGGCGAAGGAAGCGGTCGCCAAGGCCCTCGGCGCGCCGCAGGGACTGCACTGGCACGACTGTGAGGTGGCCGTGGACGAGGCGGGCCGGCCCTGGCTGGTGGTCTCGGGCACGGTGGCGCAAGCCGCGGCCGGGCTCGGCATTCAACGGTGGCATCTGTCGCTGTCGCACGACGGCGGCATCGCATCGGCGGTGGTCATCGCCGAACGAGACGCGTAGGGGCGGGCATGAGAGCGGCGTGGCGGGTGGCTGACGTGCGGGCGGCCGAGAAGGCCCTGATGGCGACGCTGCCCCCGGGCACCCTGATGGCGCGGGCCGCCGCCGGGCTGGCCCGGCGCTGCGCGATCACGCTGCGCTCACGGGGCCGGCTCTACGGCTCACGGGTCCTGTTGCTAGTCGGCACCGGCGACAACGGCGGCGACGCCTTGTACGCGGGCGCGACGCTCGCCGGTCAGGGAGTGGCGGTCTCGGCCTGGCTGACCGACGCCCGCCGGGCCCATGTCGGCGGGCTGCAGACGCTCCTCGCCGCCGGCGGCCGGGTCGTCACGGAGTGGCCGTCCGACGTGGACCTCGTCGTCGACGGGATGCTCGGCATCGGCGCGACCGGCGCACTGCGCGGCGCGGCGCTCGACGCGGCGACCCGGCTCGCCGGCACGGCCGCGCCGGTGATCGCGGTCGACGTGCCGTCCGGCGTCGCCGTGGACACCGGCGACCTGCCCGGTCCCGCCGTACGCGCGGACGTGACGGTCACCTTCGGCGTCCTCAAACCGGCGCTCGTCGTCGGACCGGCCGCCCCGCTCGCCGGGCAGGTGGAGCTGGTCGACATCGGCCTGACCATGACCGCCGCCCCGGCCGTACGCCTGGCCGAGCAGGCCGACATCGAGAAGTGGTGGCCGCACCCCGGCGCCGAGTCGGACAAGTACAGCCGCGGCGTGGTCGGGCTGGCCACTGGGTCGGCGAGCTATCCAGGCGCGGCGCTGCTGTCCACCGCCGGAGCGCTCGCCGGGCCGACCGGCATGGTCCGGTACGCCGGCTCCGCCCACTCGATCGTGGCCACCCTGCACCCGTCGGTCGTCGTGGCGCCCCGCGTCTCGGACGCCGGCCGCGTCCAGGCCTGGGTCTGCGGCAGCGGGCTGTCCACCGACCAGCGGGCCCGCGAGGAACTGCGAGCGGTGCTCGCGGCTCCCCTCCCGGCGGTCCTCGACGCGGACGCGATCACGATGCTGGTCGACGGCACCCATGCGAACGAGCTGCGCGCCCGGACCGCGCCGACCGTGCTGACCCCGCACGACGGGGAGTTCAAGCGGCTGGCCGGCAGCGCGCCGGGGGAGGACCGGGTCGGCTCGGCGCTGACCCTGGCCGCCTGGACGCGGTCGGTCGTGCTGCTCAAAGGCGACCGGACGATCGTCGCCAGCCCCGACGGCGAGGCCTGGGTCAACCCGACCGGCACCCCGGCCCTGGCGACGGCGGGCTCGGGCGACGTGCTCGGCGGACTGCTCGGATCACTGCTCGCGGCAGGCCTCACCCCCGTACGCGCTGCCGTCGCGGCCGCCTATCTGCACGGGCTCGCCGGGCGGGCCGCCGCTGAATCCGGCTCGGTGACCAGCGCAGACATCGCCACCGCCCTCCGCACGGTGGTGCCTCGCTGACGGTCCGTGCTTGCGCCGGATCAGGGTTCCGGGTCGAATCTTGACCCAAGATTCGACCGAGAACCCTGATCCAGCGCGCTTCCGCGTGAGGTCCAGCGCGCGCCCGGGCATCTCGGGGGTTGATCTCCACGAGCCGGCGACTCGTACCAGCCGGTAGGGTGGAACCATGTGGCAGGCGGAAGCGGTCGTCGATCTCGCGGCCATCCGGGCCAACGTCGAGCTGCTCAAGGCGAAGACGTCGGCCGAGGTGATGGCGGTCGTGAAGGCCGACGGCTACGGCCACGGCGCGGTGCACAGCGCGCGGGCCGCCCTCGCCGGCGGGGCCACCTGGCTGGGCGTACGCAGTCTGCCGGAGGCGCTCGAACTCCGGGCGGCGGGGTTGACCGCGCCGATCCTGGCCTGGCTGCTGCCGCCGGGGACGCCGCTGCGGGACGGCGTACTGGCGGACGTGGATCTGAGCGTGTCCAGCCTCGGTCAGCTGGCTGAGCTGGTCGACGATGTGCGCCAGATCGATCGGGTGGCCCGCGTCCACCTCAAGATCGACACGGGGCTCAATCGGAACGGCGCCCCACCCGACGTCTGGCCCAAGCTCGTCGAGGCCGCCGCGCAGGCGCAGGCGGACGGCGTACTGGAGATCGTCGGGGTGTGGAGCCATCTGGCCTGCGCCGACGAGCCGGGTGATCCGTCGATCGACCGGCAGCTCCAGGTCTTCCACGACGCGCTGGCGACCGCCGAACTCGCGGGCGTCACGCCCCGGCTCCGGCACATCGCCAACTCGGCCGCCACGCTGACCCGCCCCGACACCCACTTCGACCTGGTCCGCCCGGGGGTCGCGGTCTACGGGCTGTCGCCCATCGCCGGCGAGACCTTCGGCCTGCGCCCCGCGATGACGGTTCGCGCGCCGGTCGCGCTGGTCAAGCGGGTCCCGGCGGGCGAGGGCGTGTCGTACGGCCACACCTACGTCACGGCCCGCGAGACCACGCTCTGTCTCATTCCCATCGGGTACGCCGACGGCGTGCCCCGGCACGCGAGCAGTGGCGGGCCCGTATGGGTGAACGGACGGCGCTTCGAGATCGCCGGGCGCGTGTGCATGGACCAGTTCGTGCTGGACTGCGACGACGCCCTGGTCACCGCCGGGGACGAGGCGATCCTGTTCGGGCCGGGCGACGACGGCGAACCGACGGCCGACGACTGGGCCGCCACCGTGGGCACGATCAACTACGAGATCGTGACCCGGTTCGGGCGGTCCGGCGTACCACGTAGGTATCGGGGCTGACGATGGCGCGATGGGGCATCGTCGGAGCGTTGGCGGGGGTGGCGGCGGCCGGTGTGGCCGCCGGAGTGGCGGCGGAGCGTGCCTTGGTGGGCCGAACACGGAAGAACTCCGAAGACCCGTACGCCGATGAGCCGTTCGGTCCGCTGCCCTACGACGAGGCGATGACCGTGACCACGGCGGACGGGGTGGAACTGTACGTCGAGATCGTCGAGCCGGCCGACGGCGTGACGGTGGACCTCGGCGGCGACAGCGAGCCGGAGGCGACGCTGATCTTCGTCCACGGCTTCTGCCTGGACATGGGCACCTTCCACATGCAGCGCCGCTACCTCGATCCCGGCGACTACCGGATGGTCTTCTACGACCAGCCCGGACACGGGCGGTCCGGCCGCCTGGAGGACGGGGAGTACGAGCTGCCCGCCCTCGGCGAGGCGCTCCGCGACGTCATCCAGCAGACCACGCCGACCGGCCCGATCGTCCTTATCGGACATTCGATGGGCGGCATGACGATCATGGCCTGCGCCGAGTTGTTCCCGGAACTGTTCGCCGACCGGGTCGCCGGAGTCGCCCTCATCTCCACCAGCGGCGGCAAGTCCGAGAGCGGCAAGCTGGGCGGCATCCCGGAGATGATCGCCGGAGCCGGGCCGGTGCTCGGGGTGGTCTCGGGCGCGACCAGGTACAGCGGGCGCATGATCGACCGTGCCCGGCACGCCTCCAGCGACCTCGCCTGGCTGCTCACCCGGCGGTACGGATTCGGCGCGAAGCGGCCCAGCCCGGCGCTGGTCTCCTATGTGGAACAGATGAACTCCGGCACGCCGATGGACACGGTCACCCGCTACCTGCGTACGCTCTACAGCCACGCGCGCTACCCGGCGCTGGCCGCCATCCGCGACAAGCCGGTGCTGGTGATCTGCGGTGAGAAGGACCCGATCCTGCCGGTGACGCACTCGGAGGAGATCGTCCGGCACCTGCCCGACGCCGAGCTGGTCGTCGTGCCCGACTCGGGCCACGTCGTTCTGCTGGAGCACGCCGACGAGGTGAACGCGGCGTTGCAGGGCTTCCTCGATAAGGTGATCGGGTGAGTTCGGTGACATCGCCCATCAAGCTGCGGAAGGTCGAGGACACTCACGCGTACGGCGCGGAGTTGGCTCGCCTGCTGCACGCCGGCGACCTCGTGATCCTGACCGGCCCGCTCGGCGCGGGCAAGACCGCCCTGGCCCAAGGCATCGGCGCGGGACTGCGCGTCATCGGCGACGTGACCTCGCCGACCTTCGTCATCGCCCGGGTCCATCGCCCGGACGTGCACGCAGGCGGGACGGTGCCGATGGTCCACGTCGACGCGTACCGGCTGGGGATGGTCCGCGATCCGCGCGCCGAAGTGGACGATCTCGACCTCGACGCCGACATCGACGACTCGGTGACCCTGGTCGAGTGGGGCGAGGGCATGGTCGAGCAGCTGGCCGAGGCGTACCTCGAAGTGCGGATCACCAGGCACGACGACGACACCCGCGAGGTCGAGCTGATCGGCCACGACGGCGACTGGGCCACCCGCCTCGCCAGCTAACCCACCTGTTGCATCAGCAGCAGATCACGGATACACATGCGATCTAGGCCGGTGGATTCAGGGGGTGGTCGCAACACCTTGGTTGATTCGAGGTGTTGTTGATGGCTCGTCCGGTGTCGTTGCTGGTTGTTCGTCGTGAATTTT
>NZ_JBFBAZ010000097.1:0-30105 GCF_040682475.1 Hamadaea sp. NPDC051192 | reverse complement strand
GTCACAGGGGTGGGACGGCCGCCCAGACGCACCCGATCAACCCACCGCGCGCGATGGGCAACGCGGTTGCTGGGCCAGCGCGTTGTATCGGCATGACCCTGATCGATCTGGATGCGTCGCCGCCCCCGCCGGCCGAGGAGCGACCCGGCCGGCTGTCAGCCGTACGCGCGGCGCTGCGCCGGCGGCGTACGCCGGTTCTCGGGGGAGCGCTGCTGACGCTGGTGCTCGCGACGCAGGCGGCCGCTGCTCCGGGCGTACCGGCGGTCGCGCCGATCCGGCTGCCCGCGGTCGCGGCGGACGGCACGGTGCTGGTCTCCGGCACCCGGGCGTACGTCGTGACCGGCCGGGACTTCGAACTGCGGGCGTACTCGCTCGTCACCGGGCAGCAGCTGTGGGCGTACCAGTCCGGGCGGCCGATCGTGGACCTGCGCGACGCCGGTGACCTGGTGCTCGTGATGACCCCGCAGGCCATCCGGGTCGGCACCGGCCAATCGCCGGTGACCACGCCGGGTCTGATCGTCGCCCTCGACGGCGTCAGCGGGGCCAAGCATTGGGAGCACTTCGGCTTGGCCATCCCGGGTACGTTCACGCCGGGTGTGCTGGTGGTAGAGGACGCCACCGGCCTCGTGGGGCTGAGGCTTGGCGATGGCGGCACCATCTGGCACGACCCGGAAAGCCAGCCCTATCCGGCGTACACCGATTCGGGTCAGGTCCTGGTCGGGGCCTATGTCGCCGACGGTACCGGCGCCGACGGGCCCGGCGGCCCGGACGGGCACGTGCGACTCGGCCTGCTCGACACGGCGACCGGGCGATCCACGCCGCTGGGCTCGCTGACGCTGGACGCCATGCCGATTCTCGCGGCCGGGTCGTCGAGTGTCCTGGTGCTGCGCTCGGGCGACGGAACCCTGACCTACGGGCTCGCCACCGCAGGGGCCGACCCGACCGCTGTGATGGCGGTGACCACGGTGGCGTCGAACGCTTCGCCGGACGCTGTCGGGGACCTGCGGTGCGGCCGGTTGATGTGCCTGAATCTCGGCGGGGAGGTGACCGCCGCCGACCCGGCCTCGGGGCGAACCGTCTGGCGGCGGGACGGCGAGTGGATCGGCGCTCAGCTTCCGGCCGCCGACGGCGTTCTCCTGTCGTTGATCCCCGCTCGCTCGACCGCCGCGGTGCTCGTGGACGCCGAAACCGGTGAGACTCGGGTGGAGCTGGGCGTGTGGCGGGCCGCCGGCGCGGTCGGCGACCGCGTGTACGCCGTCTACGAGCCCAGACGCACCGGCCGGGCCTGGCTCGGCGTGGTGGACGGCGACCACGTTCGGGCCGTGGCCGACCTCGGCAGCGCCCGTGCCTGCCGCGTCGCTGCGGACTGGCTGCTGTGCACGGGGGACGGGGCCTCCGCCGGGAGCGCCTGGCGGCTCACCAGGGACGGCGTGACCGGAAGAGCGTGACCGGACGAGCCTGACCGGCCGAGGGGGCACCCGACCGGGCGCGCTTGACCACAAGATACTAAGCGCGCATACTATTTGTTGTGAAGACGATAGCCACTGCTCGCATCACGTCGTCCGCGCCCGCCGCGGAGTTCTTCGCTCGCTGGGCCGACATGGCCACCTGGCCGGAATGGAACACCGACACCGCCTGGGTCCGGCTCGACGGTCCCTTCCGCGCCGGGGCGACCGGCGTACTGAAGCCCAAGGGCGGGCCGGAGGTGAAGTTCGTCGTCGCCACCCTCGAACCCGGTCGCGAGTTCACCGACGTCTCACTGCTCGCCGGGGCGAAGCTGACCTTCCGCCACCTCGTCGGACGCGACCGCGACGGGCGGACGACGGTCGACGTCGAGGTGACCCTCGGCGGCCCGCTGTCGTTCGTCTGGTCGCTCATCCTGGCCAAGGGAATCCGGGCCAGCCTGCAGGCCGACCTTGACCGGCTCAACGACGTCTGCACCTCCCGGACGGAGGTGGCGGCATGAGGTTCTGGCTCGGCGTCGTCTGCCGCGACCACGTACGCCGTGGCACCGGACTGGGCATCGCTCAGCTCGGGCACGGCCGGCGCGACGGCCTGGCGCGGTTGTCACCGGGGGACTGGCTGGTCTACTACTCGCCCAGAACGAGCCTCCGAGGCGGTACGCCGCTTCAGGCGTTCACCGCGATCGGCGAGGTCGCCGACGGCGAGATCTGGCAGGCCGACGAGGGGGACTTCCGGCCGTGGCGTCGTAGAGTGTCCTACGTGGAGGATGCTCGCGAGACTCGGATCATGGATCTCGACCTGGCCCTGACGCGGGAGCGGAATTGGGGGAACCAGCTGCGCCGAGGCCTGGTCGAGCTTACTCAAGAGGACTTCACGCAGATTCGGTCCGCCATGGCGGACTTCGCGAAGACTCGGTCCGCCATGGCGGATCACTCGTGAGCGGTCTGGACACCGAGTTCCACAGTGCCGACGAGAGCCCCGGGCTCCTGCTCTGGCAGGTGACCAACCAGTGGCAGGCCGCCATCCGCGCCGCGCTCAAGCCGTTCGGTCTGACGCATGTGCAGTTCGTCCTGCTCGCGACGCTGACCTGGTTGCAGGACGCGGGCCCGGTCACCCAGCGGGCACTGGCCGACATGGCGGTCACCGATCCGATGATGACCTCGCAGGTGTTGCGGGCGCTGGAGGCGCGAGCGCTCGTGCACCGCCCGCCGCATCCGCAGGATCGCCGGGCGCGGGCCATCGCGGCGACCGACGAGGGCCGGGTCCTGGTCAACCGGGCCATCGTCGCGGTGGAGGCGTGCGACCGCGAGTTCTTCGGCGCGCTCGGCGACGGCGTGACCGGCTTCGCCGGCGCGCTGCGGGCGCTGCGCCGCACCTGACACCCGCCGGGGCGGGGTCAGGCTGTTCAGTTGATGCTGATCATCAGTTGACCCCGATCAGCCGATCGGCGGGTACGGATGTGGGGGCGGCCGCGAAGGCCGGCTGTCGCCGCGCCCACCACAACAGCCCGATGTAGACGAGATCGAACGCGCTGCACAGAATGCCCAGCGTCAGGATGAACGCGGAATGTTCATAGGCGCCGAAGACGATCGTCGGCGCGAGCGTCCCGATCCACTTCGCGACGGCGATGGTCATCGTCTGGCCGCGTACGCCTCGCCGGGCGGCGAACATCGCCACGAACAGCCCGGACATCAGCAGATTCTGCAGGAACGCCGAATACCGCGACGCCAGGTGCCAGTCGAACTCGACGACGAACATCCACTGCACCAGGAACCCGGTGGCGAACACCAGTACGCTGAACGCCGCGAACATCGTCCCGGACAGGAAGTCGGGCAGCTCGCGGCGGCCGAAGCGCAGATACGTGTAGACGATGACGGCGTCGGCCACCGCCCAGACCACGTTCACCACGCCCTGCAACGACAGGCCGTCGAGCAGCCCGTGCAGGCCGTAGATCCACTCCCAGCCGATGTTCAACCCAGCGCGACCAGGGGCATCGCGTACGTGCGCTGCTTCAGTCCGATCCGGATCGAGTCGAGGTAGACGATCGTCCACGCCAGACCGCTCAGCGCCGTGAGGAACGTGACCATCGCGGCAGCGTAGCGGAGTTCACGGCCATCCGGCGCCCGGCACCGCCACCTCGGCGGCGAGCACCTGGCCGCTGCCCGGCCGCACCATCTCGGTCTCGGTCATGCCCTGCCAGACGGCCGCCGTGATGAACAGGGTCGTTCCGGCCGTCCCGCCGAGCGCACAGGCGAATCCGCCGCGGTCCAGGCCGATCGTCTGCCGGACCTCGCCGCCTTCGGCCACGCGTACGCATCGGCGGTTGGGCACGTCGGCGTACCAGACGGCGTTCTCGGCGTCGACGCAGATGCCGTCGGGTGCGCCGTCGCCCAGCTCGGCCCAGATCCGCCGATTCGCGAGCGTGCCGTCCCCGGCGATGTCGAACCCCAGCAGACAGCTGCGGAACGAGTCGGCCACGATCAGCGTCGAGTTGTCCGCCGTCACCGCCATCCCGTTGGGGAACAGGACGTCGTCGGCGACCTGGCGTAGCTCGCCGTCCGGGGTCACCAGCGCCACCCAGCCCGGCCGGGCCTGCTCGCCGGCCATCGGGTCGAAATCGCCTCGGTTCACGTAGACGTTGCCCCGGCCGTCGGCGACGACGTCGTTCCAGCCCGGCCGGCCGAGGTCGGCGTACGTGGCCAGCGAGCCGTCCGCGCCGCGGACGAGCAGCCGGCCCGCTGCCGAGTCGACGATCACCATTCGGCCGTCCGGCAGCCACGCTGTGCAGAGGGGCAACGACGCGACGCGGGCGACCACCTCGCTCCGGCCCGCCGGGTCGGTCGCGACGACCTCGCCCGCCGACCAGTCGGAGAAGTACAGCCGGTCGCCGTGCCATCGCGGGGACTCCACCAGGCCCCGCCCGTCCAGCACCACGCGAGTCTCGTTCATCTGTGACCACCCTTTCGCACCGTCTCACCTGCTATACGAACGAGCCCCCGCGAAATCGACGCCCACCCGCCCGGATACCGTCGCGACCATGGCAGACACCCCCCGGCCCGCCCCCTGGCCGCTGGCCAGCCTCCTGCTCGTCGCGGCCGGCACCTTCCTCTCGGTCACCACCGAGATGCTGCCCATGGGCCTGCTCAGCTCCATCAGCCACGACCTGCGCGTCAGCGAGTCGTCGGTCGGCCTGCTCGTCACCGGGTACGCCCTGATGGTGGCGCTGTTCGCCGCGCCGCTCGGCCGGGCGACCGCCCGCCTGCCGCGGCGTGCTCTGTTCGTCGGCACCCTCATCGCGTACGCCGGAAGCAGCGTCCTGATGGCGGTGAGCTTGGCCTACCCGATCGCGGTCGCCGCGCGCCTGTTCGGCGGGCTCGCGCACGGGGTGTTCTGGGCGATGGTCGCCGGATACGTGGCGCGGCTGGTCCCACCGGAGCGGCTCGGCCGGGCGGTGACCGTCGTGTTCAGCGGCGGTACGGTGGCCGTCCTCGTCGGGGTGCCGCTGGGGACCGGCCTCGGCGTCGCGATCGGCTGGCGGGCGTCGTTCCTCGCGCTCTCCGCCGCGACCGCGCTCGTCGCCCTGGCCGCGTCGCGGCTGCTGCCGCCGATGCCGGGCGAGGTCACTGCCACCGAGACCAGCCTGGTACGCGTACTGCGGACGCCGTCGGTGACGGTCGTCGCGATCACCACCGCGCTGACGATGCTCGGCTACTTCGCCTTCTACACCTACATCTCGCCGTTCCTGCAGGCCGCCGGGATCTCCGAGCAGGCGCTCGGCCCGGCGCTGTTCGGTTACGGCGTCGCCGGAGCGGTCGGCCTCTTCCTGGCCGGGATGCTGGTCGACCGGCGACCCCGGCTGGCGATGCTGGCCGGCGGCGGCCTGCTCACCGGCGCGCTCGTCTTCCTCGGTGTCGTCCCGGACGGCGCCGCGCTCGCCGTCGTGGGGATCATGGCGGCCGGGCTCGCCCTGAACGGGCTGGCCGTGCTGGTGCAGGCGGCCATTCTGCGGGCCGCTCCGCCGCAGGCGGGTGACACGGCGTCGGCGCTCAACGCCTCGGCGTTCAACATCGGCATCGGCGGCGGGGCCCTGCTCGGTGGGCAGGTCCTCGCCGCCTGGGGAACCGGCGCGCTTCCGGTGGTCGCCGCCGTCCTGACCGGGGCCGGGCTGGCCGGAGTCGTCTATGGACGGCGCGACGGCTTCCCGGCCCTCATCGAGACGGAACGCCCGCCGCAGGTGCTTCCGGCAGCGCAGACTCCGCCGGAGCGCACCGGCGCGAACACGCAGTGACTGGACAGATTCAGGGCCAGTGTCACAGCCCGTTGTGGGTACGCATCGCAGCCGCGGCAACGGCGTCGCCCTGGCTCTCCAGCCCGCCGACGACCCCGGCGACGTCGGCCGCCGAACGGTTCTGGCTGAGCTTGGCCTTGGCCTCGATCCGGCGGATGACCAGCTCCACTCCGACGATCGCGCGCGCCTGGCCCGCGACGTACGCGGCCGGCGCGTCGTCCACCGACCACGGGTGCGGCCGCCCGGCCTCGTGGTGGTCGGTCAGCCGCCGGACGAGCCCGGTCACCCACTCGGCGTCGTCGTGGACGACGAGGTCGCCGTAGACGTGGGCGGTCACGTAGTTCCAGGTCGGCACGACCCGGCCGTGTTCGGCCTTCGAGGCGTACCAGGAAGGGGACACGTACGCGTCCGGCCCGCGTACGATCACCAGCGCCTCGCCCAGGACCGGCAGCTTCCACTGATCGTTGGTACGCGCGACGTGCCCGAGCAGCGCGCCGTGCTCGCCCGCGGCCGGGTCGTAGAGGAACGGCAGCATCGTCGCGACGAGCCCGTCCGGGGTCGCGGTGATCAGATCGGCCGCGCCGGGATGCCGCAGGAGCTCACCGACGGTTGCGTCGTCTGCGGCGAAATGAGTCGGAATGTACATCGATGTCGTCCTCGCTCGATCGGCTGCGGCCTTCACCAGCCTGTCATACGGTGAGGGCTGACCTGACACCCGACGAGGGAGTGCCTGATCATGGATCTGCACCACGACAACGGCACGATGGCGCAGGGCGTCTCGGCGGCCCTGGAGTGTCACCGGATCTGCGAGGAGACCATCAACTACTGCCTCCAGCAGGGTGGGCAGCACGCGGAGGCGGCGCACATCCGGCTGTTGACGGACTGCGCCGACATGTGCCGCATGGCGGCCGATTTCATGGCCCGGTCCTCGGAGTTCCACCCGGCCATCTGCACCCTGTGCGCCGACGTCTGCCGGCAGTGCGCGGCGGCGTGCGACGCGTTCGGCGACGACGTGCAGATGCAGCGCTGCGCCGACGCCTGCCGCGAATGCGAGCGGTCCTGCCGTCAGATGGCAGCCGCCCACGCCTGAGCCCCGATCCTCAGCAGCCTTACTCGTCCAGCGACAGCATCACCTTGCGCAGCAGGGTGTTGAGCTGGACCAATTCCTTTCCGGTCAGCGCGGAGAGCAGCCTGTTCTCCCGTTCCAGACCTTCGGTCAGATGCCGCTGCCACACCGTACGCCCGGCGGCGGTGGGCCGGACCAGCACGCGGCGGCGGTCGTTCGGCTCGCTCTCGCGGGTGATCAGCCCCGCGCCAGCCAGCCGGTCCAGCCGGCTGGTCATCGCGGCACGTGTGACGGCGGTGGCCTCGGCCAGCTGCCCCGGGGTCGCCTCGTTGGGATACGGCTGCACCATCAGCGCGTGCAGCGTCTTGTAGTCCTCGATGGTGAACTCCGAGCCGGCGAACGCGGCGACGTCGTCTCGCCGCATCCGGCGCAGGATGTGACCCATCCGGATCACCGCCGCCTCGACCTCGGGGGAGAAGGCCGGGTCGTCCCGGAGGTAGTCGGCCCAGCGGGCGACGTGGTGGTCGGCGGCGTCGCGGTCGGCTGTCCGGTCCGGTGCGGTCATGGAGTTCATGATGGCAGGCCGCCGGCCGCCTGGGTGGTGTCTGATAATTAGTTGTCGAATAGTTCGACGGTGAACTAATCTACGCGGCATGAAACAGATGAGCCGCGACTTCCGGCTGCTCGCCGCCGGGCAAGGACTGTCCTGGCTGGGCAACGGCTTCCAGACTGTCGCCCTCGCGGTGGCGATCCTGCTCGCGGGCGGTGGCGCCGGCGACCTCGGCCTGGTCATGGCGGCCTCGGTGGTCGCCATGCTCTGCGGCACGCTCTTCGGCGGCGTCTGGGCCGATCGGATGCAGCCTCAGCGGGTCATGGTCCTCTCCGACGTCGTCCGCGCCGTCGCCGCGACCGGCATCGCGCTCGTGTTCGGCACCGGCCACTACTCGTTGCCGCTCGTCATGGCGTTCGCCGCGATCTCCGCCGGGGCCGGGGCGTTCTTCGGGCCCGCGTTCACCTCGCTCAAGCCGATGCTCGTTCCGGTCGATCGGCGGCAGTCGGCCAACGCGACGCTCAGTCTCCTGCAGACCACCTGCGCCGTCATCGGGCCGGCGTTGGGCGGTCTCGTCGTCGCCCGGTTCGGCGCGACGACCGGTTTCGCCGTGAACGCGTTCAGCTTCGCGGTCTCCACCGTGACCGCGCTGCTCATCCGGGCCCGCGTCACGCGGCCGCCCCGGCAGGGGATGCTGCGCGAACTGAGCGCGGGCTGGCTGGAGATCCGGCGGCGCGATTGGCTGCTGGTGGGCGTACTGGCGGCGACGGTGTATCACATCGCCAACGGCGTGGTCCTCGTCCTGATCCAGGTCCTGGCGATCGAGCGGCTCGGCGGCGCGAGCGCGGCCGGTCTCGTCGCGGCGGCGGAAGGACTCGGCGGCGTGGTCGGCGCGGCCGTCGGCATGCGCTTCAAACCCCGGCGGCTGCTGCGCGCCGGCTGGCTCACCCTCATGCTGATGCCGGTCTGGGTCCTGGTGTACGTGTGGCCGGGCGTCCTCACCGCCGTCGCGGCCGGCGCCGTCGTCGGGTACGCCGGCCTCGCGTTCTTCTCGGTCGCCTGGGAAACTGCGCTGCAGGACCACATCCCGCACGACCGGCTGGCCCGGGTCGCCTCCTGGGACATGCTGACCTCGTTCCTGGCCATGCCGCTCGGCAACGCCCTGGCCGGTCCGCTGGCCGCGGCCTTCGGCTACGACCCCGTCCTGGTGGTCTGCGCGATCGTGCTGCTCGGGGCGAGCGTCACTCCGCTGGCGGTCGCGGGCTCGCGCCGTCTGACGCGATCCACTGTGGAGACGGCGGCGGCTCCTGAGCCGGCTACGGCCTCCGTGTGACCCGGCGCGTGAACTCCATCGACTAAAGCGAGGTGGTGGGCCTGGTTCGTCTGCGTACATCCGGATGTGCCGATGTCCGTTCGGGCCGTGCCGCTGCTGGGGGACGCTGAAGGTGAAGCGGAATGCGAATCGGTGGTGCCCAGTCGGACATCGCCTGGAGGCATGGGAGTGGAAGTGTACGCACGTTCAACAACCCTGATCACGGATCCGTCGTCGATCGACCGGGCTGTCGCGCTCGTACGCGACGAGGTCATGCCCGAGCTGATGGAGTTCGACGGCTGCCTTGGCCTGTCGTGCCTGATCGAGCGGGATTCCGGGCGCTGCATCGCGACCTCGGCCTGGCAGACCTTGGCCACCATGAAGGCGAGCGAGGAGGACGTCTCGCAGATTCGGAGTCAGCTGACCGCCCGGCTGGGAGCCATCGGGCTGCTGGTCCAGGAATGGGACATCCCGGTGATGCACCGCGCCCAACCGGCCCCGACCGGCGCGTACGCCCGGCTGTCGTGGCTGCGGGGCGAACCGGAGAACATCGACAACGCGGTCGAGTCGTTCAAGTCGGTGATTCCGATGATCGACGACATGCCGGGCTTCTGCAGCGCGAGCCTGCTGATCGACGGTGACATCGGCCAGGCCGTGTCGACCGTGGTGTACGAGAACTCGGAAGCGGTGGCGCGGTCCCGCGAGGTGGCCCAGATGCTGCGGAGCCGGGTCGCCCAGCAGGCCGGCGCGGACATCGTCGAGGTGGCCGAGTTCGAGCTGGCGCTGGCCCATCTGCGGGTTCCCGAAATGGTGTGATGTCTCGGACTGCGATTGCCGATGAGGTCGCCCTCGCTGGGCGGCCTCATCGGTGATCCGAAACGGCGCAATGTGCGGGCTACAGTGGCTCGATGGATCTTGAAGATCGCAAGCTGCACAGCTCCTCGTTCGGCGCGGCGGCGACCGCGTACGCCGAGCACCGCCCGGACTATGCGCAGGCGGCGCTGCGATGGATGCTGGACCTCGCACCCGGTACGCGAGTGCTCGACCTCGGCGCGGGCACGGGCAAGCTGACCGCCACGCTGATCGACCTGGGCGTGGACGTCGTCGCGGTCGAGCCCGACCCGCAGATGCTGGCCGAGCTGCAACGCGGACTGCCCGGCGCACGGGCGCTGCCGGGGAGCGCCGAGCAGATCCCGCTGCCGGACGCGTCCGTCGACGCGGTGGTGGCCGGAAACGCCATGCACTGGTTCGACATGGCCGTCGCCGGGCCGGAGATCGCCCGCGTCCTGGCTCCCGGTGGAGTCCTGGCCGGGTTGTGGAACGTGATCGACGACCGGGTCGGCTGGGCCGCCGGGCTCGAACAGGTCAGCGGACCGGCGGCGATCGGCCCGCGCGACACGTTCGGCGCCTGGCGGGCGGCGACGGCGAAGCTGCACCTGACCCGGGACGGCGCGCCCGCCGGGTTCGGCTCGCCGGAGCAGGCCGAGTTCCCGCACGGGCAGCGGCGTACCGCCGATTCGCTCGTCGCGACCCTTGGGACGCGGGCGGGCATGCTGGTCATGCCGGAGACGGACCGGGCGGCCCGGCTGAGCGAGATCCGGGCCTACCTGGCCGGGCGGCCCGAGACCGCCGACGGGGAGTTCACTCTTCCGATGCTGACCGGCGTGCTCCGCGTACGCCGCACCTAGGCCGGAACCAGGTCGGACCGCTTCGGCTGGACCAGCTGGACCGCGGCGATCAGCCCGACGATGGTTCCGGTGAGCAGCCGCAACAGGGAAACCAGACCGAGCAGGCCCATCGGGCCGCCGTCAGCGGCCAGCGGCGAGTCGACCACCAGGTTGAGCGTCAGCCACAGGCCCCAGGCGAAGGCGGCACCGGAACCGAGCCAGGTCAGCGTGAGGGCAGTCCACGTCGGGCCGCCCTTCATGCGATGCAATCCGACCGCGCCGGCCATCGACAGCAGCCCGAACATGGCCATCAGGAACCGGCCGCTGAAGCTGGTCGATCCGGCGGGGAGGCCCGCGTTGCCGCCAAGTCCCCAGTAGAGGCAGATCAACCCGAGGACGGACTGCAGGCCGATCATCGTCTTGGCGAGCAGCCCCAATTCGGCCGGCAGCGGTCCGCCCGGCAGGCGCGGCCAGCGTTCGCGGGCGTAGCCGACGAAGGCGGTCAACAGGCCGACGCCCTGGCTGACGAACCCCACGTAGACCACGGCGTACACCCACGGTTCGACGATGCCGCCACCTTCGGCGAACACGTTCAGCCCGCGTAGCGCGCTGAACGCCGCGGCGGCCGGAAGAGCGAGGACGATGGCTCCGAGGAACCCGACGCCCACCCACATCGGGAACAGGACCAGGGGAGCCGGCAGCCGGCGACCCCAGGGGCGAGTGAACGCCAGCGCGAGCACGACCGCCGTCACGTCCATCAGCACGGTGAAACCGTTCATCGCGTAAAAGGTGGCATCGTCCGGAGTGGACGCGTTCGTGCCGATAGTGCCACCGGACAGCCATATCATCTTCAGGACCAGGTACGGCACAGCGGCGGCCACGGCCGCGTACGCCGCGATGTGTTTGGCTTTCGTCATGAGGCCCAGCGTCGTCGTGGCTCGACGCCGACGACTCCCCAGCGCGCGGGAAGCGACCTCCCTCGGATGGGGGATCCTCAGCCAGGACGTCGAGCCGGCGGAACGCTCAGGCGCCCGGCGCGACCAACCCGCTCTCGTACGCCGCGATCACGAGCTGAGCCCGGTCGCGTGCGCCGACCTTGGTCAGCAGATGCCCGATGTGCGTCTTCACCGTCGCCGCGCCGACGTGCAGCCGATCGGCGATCTCCGCATTGGACAGTCCACGGGCGATCAGTTCCAGCACGTCGCGTTCGCGCTCGGTCACGCCGGGAAGGACCGAGCGCGGCGTCGGTTCGGGACGGCGGGCGAACTCGGCGATGAGCCGCCGGGTGACCCCGGGGGCGAGCAGCCCGTCCCCGGCGGCGACCACGCGGATCGCGGTCAGCAGGTCGGCCGGGGGAGTGTCCTTCAGCAGGAACCCGCTCGCGCCCGCGCGCAACGCTGTGAACACGTATTGATCGAGGTCGAACATGGTCAGCATCAACACTTTCACGGTGCTGCCCGGCTCGGCGCAGATGCGCCGGGTCGCCTCGATGCCGTCCAGACCGGGCATGCGTACGTCCATCAGGACGACATCGGGACGCTGGCTGCGTGCGAGGCGTACGGCCTGCTCGCCGTCGGCGGCCTCACCGGTCGTCACCATGCCCGGCTCGGCGTCGACGAGCACCCGCAGGCTTCCGCGGAGCAGCGTCTGATCGTCGGCGAGCAGCACCCGGAGCTCCTCCGTCATCGGGCCGCCTCGTAACGCAGGGTGGCGCGGACAGCGAATCCACCGCCGGGTTCCGGACCGGCTGCGAGAGTGCCGCCGTACATCGCGACCCGTTCGCGCATGCCGATCAGGCCATGCCCACCGGCGTTCGACGGGGCGGGGTTCGTGCCGTCGTCGAGGACCGACAGGCGTACCTCGCCACCGTCGGCCTCGACGACGATCACGCACCGCGCCCGCGGTCCGGCGTGCTTGGCGACGTTCGTCAGCGCCTCCTGCACGATCCGGTGCACGGCCAGACCGACCCCGTCCGGCAGGTCCGCGAGCCCCCGCGCGGTCAGCTCGGCGCCGGCCCGCCGCGCCAGGTCCCCGAGCGCCTCCGGTCCGGGCGCGGGCGCGAGATCCGCGGGTTGTTCGTCCGATCTGAGTACGCCGACCATGCGACGCATGTCGTTCAGGGCGTTGCGGCTGGTCTGCTCGATGACGCGCAACGCCTCGTGGGCCTCCTCCGGGCGGGTGCGGACGACGTGGTTCGCGACCCCGGCTTTCACCGCGATCAGGCCCATGCTGTGGGTCACTACGTCGTGCAGTTCCCGGGCGATGCGCAGCCGTTCCTCGTCGACCGCCTGCTGGGCGATCCGCTGCGCTGTGCGTACGGCGTCGGCCCGGCGCTGCTGGGCGGCCCGGCCGAGTTCGGCCGCGGCGAGCAACGCCAGGAACCCCAGCACCAGCAGCCCGGCGTTGCCCCGCCACCAGTCCTGCCCGGGTTCGCGGGCCACGCCGAGGGCGGCCGTTCCGAGCAGCAGCCCGATGGACAACCCGGGCAGCCACCGTTCCCACCACGACCGGGGCGTCCGCGCGGCGGTCACCGCGTAGAGGGCGTACGCGGCGGGCAGCAGCGGATCCCAGAGCTGGTCGCGCAGCACCGCCACGACGCCGACGGCTAGCGTCACCAGATACACCGGCAACGGCCACAACCGGCGTACGGCGAGCGGGGCCAACGCCGCCCCGGCCAGCGCGAACTGCTCCCACGGAGCCGCCGTCGCCGGGCGGGCCGCCGAGGGGCCGACCGGGCCGGTCGCCAGCAGCACCACCACGTACGCCAGCACGACGACGCCGTCGAGGGCGATCAGCCGGACGGCCCGGCTCCGGGGCTGCGCTGGGGGGTGCACCGGTCGACAATAGCCACGGCCAGGGCGTACGCGCCTCCGCCCACGGGGGGAGAGCCGCCAGGTCACGATCCGACTCCGGTCCGACGCGGCCGGGCGTCCCCGCGATCCACGATGACTCGCATGATCGAGGTCTCTCACCTGACCAAACGCTATGGGCGGACCACCGCCGTCGACGACCTGACGTTCACCGTCCGGCCCGGCGTCGTGACCGGCTTCCTCGGCCCGAACGGCGCGGGGAAGTCGACGACGATGCGGCTCATGCTGGGCCTGGACCGCCCGACCGCGGGCGAGGTACGCGTCGCGGGACAGCGGTACGAGCGCCTGAACCGGCCCCTGCGCACGGTCGGGTCGCTGCTCGACGGCCGCTCCGTCCATCCGGGCCGGTCCGCGCTCAATCATCTGCGCTATCTGGCTCGCAGCAACGGGATCGGGCGTCATCGCGTACAAGAGGTGATCGACCTGACCGGGCTGACGACGGCGGCCCGCCGCCGCGCGGGCAAGTTCTCCCTGGGCATGGGGCAGCGGCTGGGGCTGGCCGCGGCGCTGCTCGGCGACCCGGCGGTGCTGATCCTGGACGAGCCGGTCAACGGACTCGATCCCGAGGGCGTGCGATGGATTCGCGACCTGCTGCGCGACCTGGCCGCGCAGGGGCGGACGGTGCTCGTCTCCAGCCATCTGATGAGCGAGGCCGCGCAGACCGCCGACCACCTCATCGTGATCGGCCGCGGCCGCTTGCTGGCCGACGTCGCCACCGCCGACTTCGTGGCCGGAGCGCCGTCGCTGGAGGACGCGTTCCTGCGCCTCACGGCGGACGCGGTCGAGTATCGGGGGCAGCGATGAACCTGCTCGCCGCCGAATGGATCAAGGTACGCAGCGTCCGCTCGACACTGTGGACACTGCTGGCGACGGCCGGGCTGGCCGTCGGGCTGAGCGCGTTCATCGCCTCGAACTTCCGGGCGAACATCGATCGGGTCCAGAACTTCGACCCGATCGTCACCGCGCTCTACGGGCTCACCCTGGCCCAGCTGGCGCTGGTCGTCTTCGGAGTGCTCGCGATCGGCGCGGAGTACTCGTCCGGTTCGATCCGGCCGACCCTCGCCGCGACCCCCCGGCGTGGCCGGTTCTACGCCGCGAAGACCGCCGTGGCCGGGCTCGTCTCCCTGGCGGTGTCGGCACCGTCGGTGCTGATCGCGTTCGTCGTGGGGCAGCACGTGCTCGGCCCGTACGCCGTCGCCGCCGACGATCCCGACACCGTCCCCGCGCTCCTGGGTGCGATCGCGTACCTGCCGCTGATCTGCCTGTTCGCCACCGGAGTCGCGACGATGGTGCGCAGTTCGGCCATCGCGCTGGGCGTGCTCATCCCGGTGCTGTTCCTCGGCTCGCAGGGATTGGGCAACGTGCCCGGACTGCGCCCGGTCCTGCAATACCTGCCCGACCAGGCCGGAATGGAGTTGATGCGGATCGCCGGCGGACCGGAGAGCGGCTTCGGCCCCACCTACGGGCCGGGCGTCGCGCTGCTCATCCTGCTGGGGTGGACGACGGCCGCGCTGGCCGGCGGCTACCTCGTGCTGCGCCGCCGTGACGCCTAGCCACCGGCTCCGCTGATCGGCTCCGCTGATCGGCTCCGCTGACCGGCTCAGCCGACCGGCTCAGCGGACGGAGAGAGCCGGCAACGTCACGCAGACCTGGAGGCCACCGCCGGGCCGGGGAGTCGCGCTCACGTCTCCCTTGTGCGCCTGCGCCACGGCGCGGACGATCGACAGTCCGAGGCCGCTGCCGCGGGCGGACCCGACCCGGTCGGTGAGCCGCCGGAACGGCTCGAACAGCGCCGGCACCTCGTGCGGGGCGATGATCGGGCCGGTGTTGACCACCATCACTTGGACCTCGTGGACGAAGGACCGGGTGTGGATCTCGACCCGTCCGCCGGGCACGTTGTAGCGGACGGCGTTGTCGACGAGGTTGCGGATGACCTGTTCCAGGAGGATCGCGTCGCCGACCGTACGCGCCGGCCGCAGGTCCGAGACGATGATCGCGTCCTGGGTGTCGGTGGCGGCGAGCGCCGACTGCGCCAGGTCGGCCAGGTCGGCCGGGCGCGGCTGAGTGATGGCGTGCCCGGCGCTGGCCAGCGTCAGCAGCGACTCGATCAGCCGCTCGTGCCGCAGGTTGATCTCCAGGAGGTTCTCGCCCAGCCCGTGGATCTCCGGCGGGGCGGTCCGTTTGCGCATGGCGACCTCGACGAGCGTACGGCTCATCGCGATCGGCGTCTTCAGCTCGTGCGCGGCGTTGGCGATGAACCGCTCCTGGCCGGAGAACGCGTCGTCGATGCGGTCGAGCATGCTGTCGAACGAGTCGGCCAGCGTCTTGACCTCGCCGGGCGGATGGGCCAAGGCGATCCGGCGATGCAGCGTACGCCCAGCGATGCGTTGCGCCGCCGCGGTGATGGTGTTGAGCGGCCGCAGCACCCGGCCCGCGAGGAACCAGCCGGTCGCCGTGGCCACCAGCCAGACGCACAGGACGGTCGCGCCGCCCTTGCGCAGCAGGTTGGTCTGCATGCTGTCGATGATGATCTGCTTGGTGACCTGGTCGGCCTCCAGCTGTTCGTAGACCGCCTCCTTGTCCGCCGGCGGTTCGCCGCTGCCGGGGGTACGTGTGCCGATCCGTTCGTACTTCGACTCGATCGCGCCGTTCAGCGCGTAGCTCATGCTGTTGCGGACCAGGATCACCGAGCCGAACAGCACCGCCGCCCCGCCGAACAGGAAGATCAGGCTGAAGGCGAGGGTCAGGCGCAGGCGCAGGCTGCCCCGGGACAGCGAACTCATCGGACTCGGTATCCCACGCCGGTGACCGTCTCGATCAGCTGCGGCTCGCCGAGCTTGCGGCGCAGCGAACTCAGCGTGACCCGGACGATCGTGGTGAACGGGTCGGCGTTCTCGTCCCACACCTTCTCGAGCAGCGTCTCGGCCGAGACCGTCCCGCCGTCGGCCCGCAGCAGCTCCTCGAGCAGCGCGAACTCCTTGCGGGAGAGGCTGACGTAGCGGCCGTCGCGATACGTCTCGCGGTGGTGCGGGTCCAGCCGGATCCCGGCGCGCTCCAGCACGGGCGGCAGCGCCGGGCGGCTGCGCCGGCCCAGCGCCCGGATCCGGGCCACCAGCTCGTCGAACTCGAACGGCTTCGGCAGGTAGTCGTCCGCGCCCAGCGACAGTCCCCGCACCCGCTCGGCCACCGTGCCGGAGGCGGTCAGCATCAGCACCCGGACCACGCCTTCGCCCGCCACGACCTGCCGGCACACCTCGTCACCGTGCACCTTGGGCAGGTCACGGTCGAGGACCAGCACGTCGTAGTCGTTGATCGAGAGCCGCTCCAGCGCCGCCGCGCCGTCATGCACGACGTCGACCGCGAACGCCTCGTCCCGCAGCCCGTCGGCGATCGCCGCGGCCATCATGGGCTCGTCCTCGGCCACCAGTACTCGCACCCGCGCAAGTATGCCAGCGGCGTGTTAGCCCAGCGTGAGGACTTTCGCTCGCGGCCGGCTCACACCCGGCCTGGTGAACTCACCCCCATGATCGAACAGACGGCCCGGCTCGCGGTCGACCTCGCGGCCGTGCGGGCCAACGTCCGCGCGGTCTCAACTGGTACGCGAGCCGCGGTGATGGCGGTCGTGAAGGCGGACGGCTTCGGCCACGGCGCGGTCCCGGTGGCGCGGGCGGCTCTGGACGCCGGGGCGACCTGGCTCGGGGTGACCTCGGCCGCCGAGGCGTTGCGGCTGCGCCAGGCGGGGATCGAAGCTCCAGTCCTGAGCTGGCTGCATCCGATCGAGACCGATTTCGAGCCGTTGATTCGCCGCGAGGTGGATCTGGGCGTTTCCACGGTCGCCCATCTGCGCCGGATCGCCGTCGCTGCCGAGGCCGCGGGGCGGCCGGTACGCGTACACCTGAAAGCCGACACGGGACTGACGCGCAACGGCGCGACCGCGGACGACTGGCCGGACCTGGTGGCGTGGGCCGCGAAACTGGCGGCCGAGGGCTGGCTCACGGTGACCGGCGTCTGGTCGCACCTGGCCGCGGCCGACGTGCCCGGGGACCGGCTGACCGACCTGCAGCTGGCGGCGTTCCGCGACGCCGTCGCCGCGGTTCGCGCCGCGGGCCTGCGCCCGGAGCTGCTGCATGTGGCGAACTCGGCGGCCACCCTGACCCGGCCCGACACGCACTTCGACCTGTGCCGAGTCGGTCTCGCCCTCTACGGTGTCGAGCCGGTCGCGGGCCGCCGTCATGGGCTGCGCCCGGCGATGACGCTGACCACGAGTGTGATCAACGTCAAACGGGCGCCGGCCGGGACGGGCGTCTCGTACCGGCACGAATACACCGTCCGGCGGCCCAGCACGCTGGCTCTCCTGCCGGTCGGGTACGCCGACGGCCTGCCCCGCACCGCGGAGGGCCGCGCGCACGTGTGGCTGGCCGGGCAGCGCTGCCCGATCGTCGGCCGGATCACGATGGATCAATGCGTCGTGGACGCCGGGGGACTGCCGGTGGCGATCGGCGATCCGGTGACCGTGTTCGGCCCCGGCGACGTGGGCGAACCGACCGTCGCCGACTGGGCGACCTGGGCGGGCACGAACCCGCACGAAATCCTGACCGGCGCGGGCGCGCGGGCCGAACGAACGTGGGTGGGGGAATGAGCAGCATCGACATCGGTGTGCTGTCGGGTGGGCGCAGCGGCGAGCACGAGGTCTCCCGGAACTCGGCGCGCAGCATCATCGCGCACCTGGACCCGGTCCGATACGCGGTGACCGACGTCGTGATCGGGCGCGACGGCGGCTGGTCCGTCGACGGCGTGCCGGCGTCGTTCGGGCAGGCGCTCGGCGTCCTCGCGGCGCAGACGGTCGTGCTGCCCGCACTGCACGGCCCGTACGGCGAGGACGGGACCGTCCAGGCGATGCTGGAACACCTCGGGGTGACCTACGTCGGCAACGGCGTGCTCGCGAGCGCGGCCGGGATGGACAAGGAGTTCACCAAGAAACTGCTGGCCGCCGACGGTCTGCGGGTCGCGCCCGGGGTGGTGTTGCGGCGTGGCTCGGTGCTGGAGGAGTTCCGGCTGCCGGTGTTCGTCAAACCGGCCCGCGCCGGTTCCAGCCTCGGCGTATCGCGCGTCACCAGGGCCGGGGACCTGGTGACCGCCATCGACCTGGCCTTCGCCAGCGACGACAAGGTCCTGGTGGAACCGGAGATCAGCGGCCGCGAGATCGACGTGGCGGTGCTGGAGTTCCCGGACGGCCGGGTCGAGGCCGGGCCGCCGCTGGAGATCCGGGTCACCGGCGACGGCTTCTTCGACTACTCGGCCAAGTACGCCGCGGGCGCGACGTTCGACATCCCCGCGCGGCTCGACGCCGCCACCACAGCGCTGCTCCAGGACCAGGCGATCCGGGCGTTCCGCGCGCTCGACTGCCGGGGCCTGCTGCGCGTCGACTTCTTCCTCCCGCCGGCCGGGGAGCCGGTCGTCAACGAGGTCAACACGTTCCCCGGCTTCACCGCGGCCTCCCAGTTCCCGCAGATCTGGGCCGCCGCCGGAATCCCGTTCCCGCAATTGCTCGACATCCTCATCGGTACCGCATTGGGGGCATCCCGTGATTCTCTTGTCTGACCGCCGCATCGCCGAGCTGCCCGTCGCCGACAACGGCGAAGCGCTGGTCGACGTGCGTACCGTGGACGGGTTGCGGGTCGACGACCGGCTCGCCGACCCCGGCGGGGCGTACGCCCACCTGCGGGAAGGCGTCGTCGACCGGCTGCTGACGGCGCAACGGCGGTTGCCGGACGGCCTGCGGTTCCTGATCGTCGAGGGCTATCGGCCGCTGACCCTGCAAGCGTCGTACTTCGCCGAGTATCGCGAGCAACTGCGGGCCGCGTACCCGGAGTGGGACGGCGCGCGCCTGCACGTCGAGGCGAGCAAGTACATCTCGCCGCCCGAGGTCGCCCCGCACAGCACCGGCGGCACCGTCGACCTGACGCTGTGCACCGAGGACGGCGTCGAACTGGACCTCGGCACACCGATCAACGCCACGCCGCTGGAAAGCGCCGACCGCTGCTTCACCGCCGCGCCGGACGTCCCGGAGGCGGCCAAGCGGGCGCGGTCGGCCCTCGGCGCGGCGCTCACCAGCGCCGGAATGATCAACTATCCGACCGAGTGGTGGCACTGGTCGTTCGGCGACCGCTACTGGGCGTTGCAGGCGGGCGCCGGCCACACCTGGTACGGCCCGGTCGACCGCTGATCATTCACCCGGCTTGGGCAGGGCCTCTTCGGCGGGCGCGGCTTCTTCGGCGGGCGCGGGGCGGTACGCGTTCGCCGCGTCCGCGACCGCCCACGCGTCGGCGACCGGGCCGAGGTGGCGCAGCTTGTCCGGGTTGATCACCGAACGGATCGTCTGGATGCGCCCGTCGAGGATGTCCAGCGACAGGATGTTGAGCACCTTGCCGTCGCCGGCCCGCAGGATCGCGCCCGGCTGGCCGTTCACCGAGTGCGGCTCCACCGTGCCGCCGATCTCGGCGAACCTCGGCACGACGAAGGCCAGCAGCGCGGCCACGTTGGCCGCGCCGAACGCGCCGGTGCCGAACTGCGGCGCCTTGCCACCGCCGTCGCCGACCATGTGCACGTCCGCGGCGAGCAGCTCCATGAGCCCGGCGACGTCACCCTCGCGGAAGGCGTCGAAGAACCGCCCGGCCAGCTCCTCGCGCTCCCGGCGGTCGGCCTCGAACCGGGGCCGGCCCTCGTCCATGTGGCGGCGGGCGCGGACGGCGAGCTGGCGGCAGGCCGCCTCGGGCCGCCCGACCGCCGCGGACACCTCGGCGAAGCCGAAGCCGAACACCTCCCGCAGGACGAACACCGCCCGTTCGAGCGGGCTCAGCCGCTCCAGGAGCAGCAAGGCCGCCATCGACACGGAGTCGGCAAGTTCCGCCGCCCGCTCCGGGTCCTCGTACGGGTCGTCGACCAGCGGCTCGGGGAACCACGGCCCGACATACTGCTCGCGGCGTACGCGGGCCGACCGCAGCACGTCGATCGCGATCCGGGTGACGACGGCCGACAGGAACGCCTTGACCGACTTCGGCCGGGTCGCCGAGCCTTCGTACCGCAGCCAGGTCTCCTGCACGGCGTCCTCGGCCTCACTGACGCTGCCGAGAATCCGGTACGCGATCGCGAACAGCAGCGACCTCAGTTGTTCGAACTCCGCCGCCCGATCTTGGCCGGAGCCGCGTTCCGTGGTCGTCATGGCTGCTGCTCGATCCGCATGTCACTGGCCTTCCGTCGCCTCATGATCCTTCCGCACGGAGACGAGGTAGCCCACGCTTTTGTGACATGCCTGTTCTGTGACCTGCCTCCCGCACGGAGGCGAGACTCAGCTCCGCGGCCTGCCCGGCGGCGGCGCGTCCTGGATGTGCAGGCGACTCGGCTTCTCCCCACGGGCGGCCAGGCGGCCCGCCGCCACCGCGTCCGCCCGGGTCTCGTGCCGCGACACCATCTCGCCGTCCCGGCGGACCTGCCAGCATTCGCCGTCGGGGAGTACGCGGTATTCGATTTGGCGCATCGGCCGCCCATCCGTTCGCTGTCGTCTGTCCAGTGTGCTGCGACAGAGTTCTGCCCGAGGGGTGCCGCGCCGAGTTTTCCCCATTTCGGGGTCGGCCAATCACAGGTCAGGCGCGCAGATAGGAGAACTGTGTGCCACAGGGCCGGTAGCCGAGCCACTCGTTGATCGCGAGCATCGGGCCGTTCTCCTCGTCGTTGGTGGTGAACGCGTCGGTGATGCCGCGCTCGGCCGCCCGGCGCAGCGCCACCGATTTGGCGTACTTGGCCAGGCCACGGCCTCGGAACGCCCGCCGGGTCCCGGTTCCGCCCGACCACATGCGCCGATCGAGGTCGGTCTCCACCAGCGTGTACGCGGCCGGCTGCCCGTCGGCGTACACCAGGACGCTCGCTGCCTTGTCGGTGTCGGGCGCGTCCCAGATCGTCGACCGCCACTCGGCGAAGTCCATCGCGTCGGAGGGCGTGTCGCCGGGCTCGTCCAGCACCGCCTCCGAGTCGACCGCGAAGACCTCCTCGGGTGTGGTCTCGGCGAACGACACCGCCTGTACCTGCTCCCCGGCGGCCGGCGCCGCCGGCAGCGGCCCTTCGAGGTTCAGGTGCGAGTACCGCAGCTCGTGCCGCTGCGTGAAGCCCCGCGTCTCGAGGAACCGAACGGTCGCCTCGTCGCCGTCGCCCCAGCCCTCGATCCGGGTGCCGCCAACGCCCCCGAGATGGGCCATGAGCCGGTCGAACAGCTCGCCGCCGAGGCCGCGCCCCCGGTAGTCCGGTCGCACGAGGAGACCGAGCTGGCTCGCGCCCGGCAGGGAACTCGAGATCGACAATCCGGCTCGGCCGACTCCGGCGACCCGGCCGTCCTCCTCGGCGACCAGGCGCAGCGGGTGTGCTCGGGCCGGTTCCGTCGCCCAGTGATGGCGGAAGGCCTCCTCGTGAACGACGGCGTACGCGTACAGGTCACGCTGGATGGCGACGAAGGCCGGCTCGTCGCCCGGGCCGGCCGGTCGAATGGTGAATGCCATGCCCCTGGTGTATCACCGGCCGCAACCGCATTTCGCAGTTGCGGCCGCAACGGTATTTCGCGGTTACACTCGCCCGATGGCCGTCCTCGACTGGCTTCTGGACTCCGATCCAGCCCTACGCTGGCAGGTGCAACGCGACCTGACCGACGCGCCCCCGGACGACATCGCGGCCGAGCGTCGGCGGATCGCCGACGAGGGCTGGGGCGCGCGGCTGCTCGCGGCGCAGGGCGACGACGGCCAGTGGGACGGCGGCGCCTGCTTCCCGGCCGGCTGGTGGGCCGCCGACCATCGCGACGACGAGGCACAACCGTGGACACCGACGTTGCCCACGCTGCAACTGCTGGTGTACTTCGGCGTCGATCCGGCTGATGCGCGGGTACGCCGGGCCGTCGAGCTGGTGCGCGAGAAGTGCCGCTGGGACTACGACGACCTCCCGTTCTTCACCGGTGAGGTCGACTGCTGCATCAACGGCCGGACCCTGGCCATCGGCGTCTACTTCGGACAGAACGTCGACGGGATCGTCACCCGACTGCTGGCCGACCAGCTCGGGGACGGCGGCTGGAACTGCTACGCCGAGGAGACGGGCTCGGTCCGGTCCTCGTTCGCTTCGACGATCAACGTGCTGGAGGGGCTGTTCGCGTACGAACGGGCGATGGGCGGACCGCCCGAAGTACGCGAGGCGCGCCGCCGGGGCGAGGAGTATCTGCTGGAACGCTCCCTGCTCCGCCGCAGGAGTACCGGCGAGATCGTCGACCCGAGATGGCTGCAGTTGTCTTTCCCGCTTCGCTGGCAGTACGACGTGCTGCGTGGGCTGGAGTATTTCAGTGCCGTGGGCGGCCGGCCCGATCCCCGGCTGGCCGAGGCCGTCGACCTCGTGCGGTCCAAGCAGCAGCCGGACGGGACCTGGCTGCTGGAGAACAAGTTGCCCGGAAAGGTCTACTTCGAGCTGGAGGACGGCGACGGCCGGCCGAGCCGGTGGAACACGCTGCGGGCCACGCGCGTGCTCGCCTGGTACGACCAGCGCTGATGGGGGTCGCCGAGCGGTCCTTCCGGATCAGTGGAGCGACCGGTCCGATTCCCGGTGTCGCCTGGCTTCCGCCGGGGGCCGGCGGTCTGGTCCTGCTCGGCCACGGTGGCAGCGGCGACAAGCGCAGCCCTCGCATCGTCGAACTGGCGACCTGGTTCGCCGCGAACGGCCTCGCCGCAGCCGCCATCGACGGGCCGTATCACGGCGAGCGGGTGCCCGCGCCGGTCCCGGCTCCGGAATACCAGGCCCGGATGGTCGCCGACGGCATCGATGACGTGCTCGACCGGATGACGGCGGACTGGCTGGCGGTGGTTCGGCACCTCGGCTTCGCCCGGGTCGGCTACCTCGGCGTCTCCCTCGGCACGCGGTTCGGCCTGCCGCTGGCGGCCGCGCTCGGCGACCGGCTGCAGTGCGCGGTCCTCGGCAAGTTCGGCCTGCGGCAGCACCCCGCGATGCCGGCCGGGCTGGCCACGCCCGAGCGTGCGGTCCGGGAGGCGCGGGCGATCACCGCCCCGGTGCTGTTCCACGTCCAGTGGGACGACGAGATCTTCCCGCGCGACGGGCAACTGGCCCTCTTCGACGCCCTGGCGGCCCCGGGCAAGCAGCTCATCGCGTACGCGGGCGGGCATGGCGCTTCCCCGCCCGGGGCGGTGGAGCACTGGCGGACCTTCGTCCACCGCCACCTGGGCGAGGAAGGGTAGCGCCCTACAGCACCGAGCGCAGCGTGGCGGCGAAGCCGTCGGGGTCGCCCTTCATCCACGGGTTCTCCCCGAGGAAGCCGCCGTGGTGGCTCGGGAAGGTGACCGGCTCGACACCGAGCCGTGCCGCGATCGCCTCGCCGCCCCGGTGGGCCATCTCGCCCACGGACTCCGCGCCGACGCCGATGACGATCCGGGTGCTGGACGCCTTCAGCGTGTCGAAGTCGTGCTCGTAGTGCGTGCAGCTCAGCAGGTTCTGACCGATCAGCACGTCGTCGCGGCGGCCGTCGTCCTCGGTGGGCAGCCCGAACGCGGCCGGGTCCGGGGCCGGCATCGTCGCGAACTCCGCCGGGTATTCGCCCCGGTGGCTGGTCAGCGCGATGAACATCGCCATCCCCGCGCCGAAGCCGTGCTCGGTGTACACGGCGTCGAGCCGCTTCGCGGCGGCCAGCGCCACCTCGGCGTCGGGCAGGTTCCGCATCGCCGGCGGCTCGTGCGCGACGAGCGTACGCACCAGGCCGGGGTACTGAGCGACCAGCGCCAGCATGTTGATCGCGCCGCCGCTGCTGGCGAAGACGTCGACCGGCCCGCCGACCGCCTCGATCACCCGGCGCAGGTCGTCGGCGTGCTGGTCGGGGGTGGACTTCGAGGCCGGCTCCTCCTTGGTGCTGCGCCCGGCGCCGCGCGGGTCGTAGGTGACCACCGTGCGGTCGGGGAACCGGGCGGCCAGCTCGCCGAAACCGGACGCGTCCATCGGCGAGCCGACCATCAGCAGGGCGGGCTCGGTCGTGCCGTCAGCCAGGCGCACGTCGTAGGTGATGACGGCGCCGGGCGCCTCGACGGTGCTGGTCTTGACGGTGTTGTTCGAGATCGCGGTCATTGTTGACTCCTTCGAAAACTGAGGACTACACCCCTAAGACGACCCGGCCGCACGAAACTCATCGGCCCCGCCGGACGAATATCTCGCTTCACCTGATGGAGACTCGCTTCACCTGACGGAGATCTCGTCGAGCACGGAACCGGCGAAGCCGCACGTCCTCTACTCGACTCGCCGTTCTGCTGCCGAGCGCCGGGGTGATCGGTGCCGTCGAGGTCGCCTACGGCCTCCTGCGAGAGTTTCGCCTCAACGCGAACGAGGCGGCCGCGTACGCCGCCGCGCCGGGCGCCACCGAGGCAGTCGCCCGCGGCGTGTCGGAATCGGGAGAACGTCGGCTGACTCGGCCACCGCCGACGGAGCGGGGTCAGGTCAGCAGGCCGGGGAGCCGGCCGTCCCAGCCGTCGAGGATCGGATCGGGATCGGCCCCGAGGACGTCGGCGAGCACGGCGGCGTACACGTCGCGGAAGTCGGTGTGGAATTTCAGGTCGCCGTGGTCGAGATCGGTCAGGCTCGGCTGGTCGCCGATGAGCCGCCCGCCCGCGACGGACGCCCCGGCGATCAGGATGTTCGACGCCGTGCCGTGGTCGGTGCCGTCCGAGGCGTTCGCGCGTACGCGCCGCCCGAACTCCGAGTAGACCATGACCACGACCTTGCGGCCGTTCTCGGTGCGGCCCATCCGCTCCAGGAACCCGGCGACGGCGGTGTCGACCGTCTTGAGCTGGGTCTCCTGCCCGGTCTTCTCCCCGGCGTGGAAGTCGAACCCGCCCATCGACACCGAGAACACCCGGGTCAGGACGCCCGCCTCGACGCAGGTCGCGACGAGGTCGAGCTGGGCCTTCAGCGTCGACACCGCGCCGCCGGTGCCGGTCGCGGGCTCGGTGTCGTGGTCGCCGTCGTTGTCGTCGTCCTCGGCGAGCGCGTCGGTGAGCAGTTTGTCGACGCTGGCCAGGTCGCCGAAGCAGGCGGCCGCCCGCGCCTGGAGCGCCGGTTCGCCGGACGAGCTGCTCCCGAGGGCGCGCAGGTCGGCGTCGGTGATGCTCTTGGGCACCGTGACGCTGCCCAGCGGCACCGCGGCCCCGGCGCAGCTCGCCCCGGCCAGGATCGGCGGCAGCACCGGCTCCAGCGAGATGGCCGTCCGCGGGTCGCGTCCGGCCCGGTCCAGCCAGCGGCCGAGCCAGCCGGTGGTTCCGGGTTGGACCGGATTCGCGGTCTGCCAGATGTCCATCGACCGGAAATGGCTGCGGTCCGGCTTGGGATAACCGACACCACGCACGATCGCCAGTTGCTTGCGGTCGTACGCCGCCTTCAGCCCCGTCATCGCCGGGTTCAGACCGGTGTGCGCGTCGAGGTGCAGCACTTTCGACGCCTCGTACGCCATCTCGCCGCGAGCGTCGTGGTACGCGCCGTCGGCGTACGGGATGACCGTGGCCAGCCCGTCGTTGCCGCCGTAGAGCGTCACGAGCACCAGAGTGCGGTCGGCGGCCGAGGCGGCGGCCGGATCGTCGGCGGTCGCGAGGATGTCGGCGATCGTGTAGACGCCGGCTCCGGCGGCCAGCGCGGTGCCGCCGACGACGCCGGAGGCGATCAGGAACTTGCGTCTGGTGACGGTGTCCATCCGAGATCCTTCCTCAGCTGACCGCGTACTCGGGGCTGATCAGGGCGAGCGTGATCAGGCGCTGTGGTTTCTTGGCGGCGTCGAGCAGCGCCTTGCGGGTGCGGCCGGTCCACTCGTCGACCGCCAGAAGCCGGCCCACCGCGTCGACCTTCGTCGCGGCGGCACCGCTCCGGAGTGTGTCCAGGGTGGAATCCGGGACGGCCGTGGCGATCGCGGCCGCGCACCGCATCCGCGCCTGAAGCGAGGAGGTCGTCAGCCAGGCCGCTCCGGCGGGCCAGCCGCCGACGCTGGGCGGCCGCAGCGGCAGCTGGCCCATGGCGCGGGTCGCGTTGAGCGTCGTGGCCAGCGTCTTCTCCGCCGTGGGTACGCCGAGCTGACGGTACGCGCCGACCGCCCATTCGACCGGCGACTTGACGAGGTGCCCAGCGCTGGCAGTGAACGCGTCGTCGGTGAACAACGCCGTGAGCAGGGCGCTGACGTCGTGGCCACGCCCATACGCCGTCACCAGGCTGTCCCGGGTGGACGAGGGCATCGGCTCGCCGGACCCGAAGCGCAGCCAGAGCCGGTTCGCCAGGAAGGTCGGATGAGCGCGTTGTTCCACCAGTACGCGGACGAACGAGTCGCCGTCATGGGCCGCGGTCTGACCGAGGATGGTCGTCCGGCCCATGGCGTGGCGGCGCGGATCGAAGACGGCGGCGCCCCGGGCTCGGTCGAGGGTCCATCCGGTGAGCGCCTTCGCCCCGGCCTTCACATCGTCCTCGGTGTACGCGCCCACGCCGAGCGTGAACAGCTCCATCAGTTCCCGGGCCAGGTTCTCGTTGGGCGCCTTGGCCGTGTTGCGCTGCCCGTCGAGCCAGTAGACGAGGGCTCCGTCCCGCAGCATCTGCCGGGCGAGCAGTTCGAAGTCGCCGGCGCCGAACGCGCGGAACTTCTCCAGCTGCGCCCGCATCAGCCGGGCCGACACGACCTTCTGCGCGCTCGTGGCCCAATGCCCGTGCCAGAAGAAGACCAGCTTCTCGGCCAGCCGGTGGTCGGCAGTGACCATCCGAGTCACCCAGGCTCGGGTCAGCTCGCCGAGCAACGCCCGCGCGCGCTGCTGGGCGGCCGCCCGCTGTTCCCGCGTGCGCTTGCCGGGGATCGGCCCGAGCAGCGGATCCTCGGCGTACGCCGGCAGGGGTGCGGCCGATTCGGCGACCGTCGGCCGGACCAGCTCCCGGACCACGTCGCCGTAGTCGCGGGCCGCCGCGGCGTCCACCTCGGCCGCGGTGGGGCCGAAGGTCGCCCGGCGCAACAAGTGCGCGGCCAGCTTCCGATCTTCCATGGCCAGACGGTACCGAGCGAAACGTCGTCGCGCAGCGGCGGGAGGTTCGGGAAACGTAAGGCTTAGAGCCGCTCGACCACGCGGAACCGCTCCAAGACCGCCATCGTGTCGTCGTTCACCGTGAACTCCGGGTCGCCCAGCCAGCCCCGATAGTCCGCGCCGTGCCAGTAGTCCTCGTGCCCGGCCCGCCACTCGGCGACCGACGTGTATCCCTCGCCTTCGTCGCGCGCGAAGTCGAGGTCGACGTCACCGACTCGTGCCACCCGCACCTCGACCAGCTCGATCACCGCCACCGGGCGCTCGTCGGAGTCGACCACGGCGTGCCGGGTGCCCGCGACCGGCAGCGGATCGCCGTCGATCTCGTAGTCCTGCAACAGTGCGGAGGTCGACGTCTTCGTCCCGTCGAGGACGGCGGCGACGAGCAGGTCCCGCAGCGGGCCGGGGAAGGCGAACTGGAAGATGGGGAGGTCGGTCACCGGGCGAGGCTAACAAGCCTCACTGTTCCTGCGCGCCGGCTTTTCTGCGGTCCACCTGCTCGACCTCGGGCGTGCGCGGCAGCGGGCGTACGCTGTCGGCCACCAGCGCGGCCAGGCCCAGCATCACCGCCACCACGATCAACGCGCGCAGCACGGTGAGGTGCTCGCCGAGGAATCCGATCAGCGGCGGCCCGGCGAGGAACGCGCAATAGCCGATGGACGCGATGACGCTGACTCGTGCTGCTGCCCGATGCGGGTCGTCGCCACCGGCGCTCATCCCGACGGGGAAGCCCAGGCAGACGCCCACGCCCCAGAGCAGGGTTCCGGCGAACGCGTACGCCGGGTTCGGGGCGAAGATGAACAGCAGCACCCCGCCGACCCCGATCGCGCACAGCACCCGCACGACCGGTACGCGTCCGAAGCGGTCGAGCAGCCCGGGGCCGAACCATCGGCCGATCGTCATCGCGGTGAGGAAGGCCGCGAACGCCAGCGTGCCCAGGGCGGGGGAGACGTGGTGGCCGTCGATCGCGGCGACGCTGATCCAGTCGTTGCCGGTGCCCTCGGCGAAGGCGAAGGCCAGCGTGAACACCCCGACGAGCAGCGTACGCGGCTCCCGCCAGGCGGTCAGGGCGCCCGGCTTGACGGTGCCGTCGCCGGGCTCCTCCGGAGTCTCCGCCCGGTCGTCGAGGAAGCGTTGTGCGTACCAAGGGATGCTGACGGCGATGACCACCGCGACACCGAGCAGATGCGCGGTGACCGGCACGTTCAAGGCGATCATGAGCGTGCCCAGCAGCGCGCCGGCCACCGTGCCCAGGCTGAATCCCGCGTGGAAGCGCGACATGATCGAGCGGCCGAGCCGCCGTTCCACGACGGTGCCCTGCACGTTCATCGCGACGTCCCACGCGCCGTTGGCGAATCCGAGCATGGCGAGGCCGACGACGACCGGGAAGACGCCCACGAGCGCGCCGAGCGCGACCACCGTCAGCGCGAGGGCCAGCAGCAAGGCCATCGCGGCCACGGTCTTGGCCGAGCCGAACCGTGTGACGACCGGACCGGACAGGGGCAGGGCGAGCAGCGAGCCGGCCGCGATGGCGAGCAGCACCAGGCCGAGCGTCGCGGGTTCGAGCTCCAGCTGGTCGCGGACCTGCGGAATACGCGCGGCCCAGCTGGCGAAGGCGAAGCCCGAGCCGATGAAGGCGGCGTAGGTGGCCGTCGTCGCGGCGCGCGTGCTCGTCATGATCTCGAAAGTACCCGAGCCGCCCTGGTCACCGGTCACCTGCTGGGAGGGTCACCACTGCGGGCGCAGCGCGGGCAGCGTGTCGCCGGTCATCTCGCGGATCAGCCGGGCGAGCGCGGTACGCAACTGGGTCAGCTCCGCCGCGCCGAGGCTCGCCTCGAGTTCGGCCTCCAGCCCGTGCAGCACCCGGCCCGCCGCCCGGAGATGCGCTTCGGCCTGTTCGGTGAGGACGACGAGCTTGCGGCGGCCACCGGCCGGATGCGGCTCCCGGCGTACGTAGCCGCGTGCCTCCAGGTCGTCGACGAGCTGCCCGGCGGCCTGTTTCGTCACCCCGAGGCGCTCGGCCAACTCGGTCCCGGTCGCGCCCGGCCCCTTGAGCGCCTGGAACACCGCGCCGTGGACGGGACGCAGATCACGGTGCCCGGCGGCGTCCATGCGGCGGACGAACTCGCCCAGCACGAGCTGGAAGCCCAGCCCCATCAGGTAGGTCAGCTCGGCGTCGGCGAGCGGATCGGTCCTCACCCGTCCATGTTGACACAGTCGAGTCAAGTTGCTTTACTCAAATCAGCGAGTAAAGCAACTTGACTCACCACCTCGGGGAGAAGAGCATGAGAATCGTCAGCGCCACCGAAGACCGCGTCATCACCACCCCTGCCGCCGTCACGACCGCCCTCGCGGCGCCGAGCCAAGGCAGCACCGAGCTGTGCAACTGGCGCGTACGCATGGCGCCCGGCACGACCGGGCCACTGCACTCCATCGACCGCGAACAGCTCTGGACGGTGCTGGCCGGCTCGCTCAGCATCGACTCCGGCGGTGTCACCGGCCACGTCGCGGCGGGGGAGACCGTGATCCTGCCGCCCGGCGTGGACCGGCAGGTCACCTCCGGCGACGAAGCCACCGACATCCTGGTCTGCATGGCGGTCGGCGGGGTGGCCACGTTGCCGGGCAACCCCGACGCCGTGCCACTACCGTGGGCGCGCTGACGCTCGCTCGCCCGCTCGCCCGCCCGCTTGGGCGCTGGACTTGATGGGCGCTGGATCAGGGTTCCGTGTCGAATCTTTCTCCATGATTCGACCTAGAACCCTGAT
>NZ_JBFBAZ010000096.1:0-31087 GCF_040682475.1 Hamadaea sp. NPDC051192 | reverse complement strand
GGTTCGCGTCGGCGAACGGCGTGCCCTGCACGGTGGAGACGGGATCGGCCCCCGGCGATGCCGTGGCCGACCAAGGCAGCGATCGCGGCCGCGGTGGCAATGATGATCTGTCGCTTCATGCTGTCCACGGTCGCCGGGTACCAGCGCAAGAGAAAGATCAATTGACCCCAGTATGTTGCGCAATTTGGACGCTCTGGGGACACGATGAGCGTCTGGTCTCGCCACGTCTCAGCAGTGTGCGATGCCTGGTGAGTAGCCGTCCGCTGCGACCGGCGGAGTGTCGACCCAGAAGTCGTAGATCCAGCGGCCGTTGCTGAGCTTGTCCCAGGTCCGAAACTGCTGAGTGCGGTTGGATGGGTTGTAGTTCATGCCGTCCCAATCTCCATTGTTGACCTGGCAAACGATCTCCAGTACGTCGCCAGGCCATCGGGATGCGACCGCAGTGGCACCGGTGTTTGGCGCGACGCGTTCCCACACGCCTTCAGTGGCCGAGGCCGAAATCGGGTAATGCCAGACCGGTGATGCGGGCGGGTTCTGCCCAGCGTTGCCGCTTGTGGGGGTGCTTTGCGGCGCTGGTGCGCCAGTGGTGACGTTCACGGCCGGACGCGATTTCTCCGTGCTGGCTGTCGTGGGACTGATCGACCCGCTCGGGCCTGCGCCGGTCAGACCAGACGTGGTGGCGGTAGACGCCGACGTCAGGCTGGCGGTCGGGCGCAGTGGACGGTCATCGAAGGTCCCTGTCGGCCACGCCGCGGGCGGCTGAGCGGTCGGTTCCGGTTCTTCGATGACGTTCCAAATCCAGACGGCCGCGGTAGTCAGCAACAGCGCCACCACGAGGGAGCCGATGGCCGCCCGCCGCCTCTGGCGCTCCATGCGAGTCTTCGGAATGGGCAACGCTACCGATTTGGGATCGTTCGAGCCTTCCTCGTACGCCTCGTGGAGTCTGCGTACGCGGTCTTCGACGACCCCGGCCATACCCGGATCGCCCCACGGGTCTTCCGCCACGACAAAGGCCGGATACTCGTGGGACGGCGGCGTCAGCTCAGGCTCAGCCGAGTCTGGCTCGGCAGGCACGGCGGATCGGTCAGCGTTCGCCTCACGAATTCGATGCACCGCCCGGACGAAGGCGTCAACGACGCTGGCATCGGCGCCCATGGCACGAACCAGCCCGGCGAACTGATCTGTATCGCGAGGCACGTTCGCGCCGCGTATCAGATTGCGCACTTGGTTGGGCGAGTAACCTGACCGTTCCGATAGCAGCCTGATGGCCCGATTGCGGCGGCTGTGTAACGCGCTCAACTGCGCACCCAGGCTCGCCTTGTCCGTGATCGTTTCCGGATCGACTTCGAGGGCCACTGCGGCTGTCCTCCCCAGGATCGGCTGCTGGCCACCATTGTGCCGCACAGAGCAATCTGCATTGGACAAACTATTGGCCGATCAAAGTGCCAGCTCAAAGCACAGTGGCAACCTCAACTGATCCAACCACTGACGCCACGTCTCCACGGGAAACGACCGGGTCCATGCTGGGGTCAATTGATCTTTCTCTTGCGCTGGTACCCGGCGACCGTGGACAGCATGAAGCGACAGATCATCATTGCCACCGCGGCCGCGGCCGCGATCGCTGCCTTGGTCGGCCACGGCATCGCCGGGGCCGATCCCGTCTCCACCGTGCAGGGCACGCCGTTCGCCGACGCGAACCTGCGCGACGAGCCCGAAGGAGCGGTCATCGGCACCGCCAGCGCAGCCAGCGTCTACACCGTGACCTGCTACCGGGTCGGCGATCACCAGGTCGCCGGACCGGGCGGAACCAACCCCTACTGGGACCAGGTCACCGACAGCGCCGGCAACGAGGCTGGCTGGCTCGCCGACGTCTGGCTCAACACCGGAGCCGACATCAACACCCAGGTCGAACCGTGCGCCGCCGCCAACCCTCTCGGCCGCCTGCACACCAACACACCCACAACGTCAACCAGTAACTACGCAGGTCAGCTCTATTACGCCGAGGTCGGCTCAGGGCTCACCTACGCTCGAGGAAGATGCACCACAGGATTTGCTGTCACAGGTCCCGGTGATCGCAGTTACCTCGTGACCGCTGGGCACTGCGTACTCACATCGGGGGGAGCGGTCTACAGCAAGGAAGGCAGGTTCCTGAACGGCGGCGTTGATAACTCCAGCAAGTTCGGAACGTTCGCCGAGGTCGACGCTGCTAGCGATGTTGGGCTCATCGACGCCCCGGCTGACCCGCGAGTAGCAGACGGTCCCACCGGCGGCCGCTTCGTCAAGTACGCGTCGGGCGTCGCCCGTGATCTGCGTGTCGGCCAGAGCTTGTGCGTGTCCGGGGCGGTCACCGGTGTTCGATGCGGACTCGAAATCGTCGCTTTTCAGACGGACTACCTGAAATTCAAGGGCATGATCAAGGTCAAGGTGCCAGCCGGAACGGTGGGCGCATGCCACGGAGACAGCGGCGGGCCGGCGTTCGTGGTGGATCCCGTCCAGCCTGGGCTGGTCCTCGCGGTCGGGACGATCACCGGCGGCAACCACATCAAGGACGGCGGGACCTGCTCCGACTCGACTTCAGAAGACCCTCAGTACCTCTACATCAGCCCGATCCAGCCCGCGCTCGATCGATGGCATCTGACTCTGCAGGCGACCGGTGCCGATACCGTGCCGCTGCCTCCGGGCGGGCCGGTCATTGCGTAATCCCTAGGTTAGGAAACCTCCGACCATGCCCGTACGCCGGGGGCTCGAGTGGGCAACGAAGGGCACACCGGGCGGCGTGCAGGTCGCTGGTCCCGGCCGGGCCGCGGGCCTCGCCGCGGGCGCGGCGACGGCGGAACAGGTCCCAGTCGGTGAGGTAGCCCCGGCGGCTGGTGTACGCGCCGCCGGAGGAGTTCGGGGGATCCACGGCTCGCTGTTGTCGTCCTCGCCGAGCCACTTGGGGGCTTTAGCCTTGTAGACGCGCACGACGTTGGCGCCGATGGCGCGGTCGCGCCACAGGTGGGTGATGATCTCGTCGGTGCTGGCGCCGCAGCTGCCCCGCTGGGCAAGGAACATGACCAGCTCGGAGAAGAATGGCTGGCGCTCCTCCGGCGGTGGCCCGGACGCCTCGATGTGGACGGGGCCGAGGAAGGCGATCGCCGGGCGGGTGCGGTCGGCGGAGTGCCGGACGGTGAAGTCCTCGTCGAGGTCCAGGTCGCTGGCGGTGCGCGGCCGCGCGGCCAGCGCGGTGAGGACGGGCGGCGGCCGCAGCCAGTGGAGGCTGCCCGTCGTCGACTTCGTCCTGGTCGTCGCCATCGGCCAGCCCCAGGTCGGGCTTGTCGTCGGCCGTCTCGACCTCGGCCTGGTCGGCGTCTTCGACGAGGAGGACATGGGCGCGGCGGGGCAGTGGACCGGCCCGGAAGTGATCGGGCGCCGCCTCGCGGGGCGAGCCGACGTCGGGATGTCCGGCGAGCACTACCTCGGTGGGCGCGGGCGGGTACTGGGCGACGATCCGGTGCAGCGGATCGTCGCCCGGCTCGGGTGGGAGCGAGGGGACCGTGGCCCAATGGCTCACCGGCAGGGCTGAGGAGCGCCCCGGAGCAGTGGCCGTGCATGCCCTGTGCCGAGCCAGGTGAGCGTCGACACGACGGCCAGGTGCTCGGTCACCGGCTGGGTCGCCTTGTAGCCGCGCATCATGTACGCGGTCTGATCGCCGTGGACGGCGTAGGTGAGTACTCCGACCGCGTCGGCCAGTCCGCGACCATGCCCTGCCAGGTGCCGCTGGGCATGCGTAGCACCGCAGGTAGTCGGCCACCGGAGTGATGCAGGTGGCACAACAGGTGGTTCGCGGCCTGCGTACGGGGTTGCGGAAGAAGCCGCCCGCTCGGGCGATCAGTCGCTGTTCGAGCTGGTCGAGGGCGGCCGCGTCGAGCATCTCAGGCGAACAGAATCCGGCGGACGTCCTCCGCCTCGGCGTCGAGGCTCGCCCGGAGTTCGCCGACGATGCGTACGACGTCCTCCAGGCCGCACGCGACGTGGATGCCGGGGCGTTCCACGAGGTCGCGCGCCCACTGAGTGGCCATCACCACAGCATCGGTCAGGATGACCGGCCGCCCGTGGCCGACGGCCATCCGGGCCTGAGCTCGTGCGCCGCTGGTCTCGCCGGCCTCCACCACGATCGTGGCGATCCCGTAACCGGACATGGTCGCGTTGCGCATGAGGAAGGTGTGCTTCTGCGGCGGGGCGTCCGGCCAGAACTGTGACAGCAGCAGGCCGCGTTCGGCGATCTCGTCCTGGAGGCGGCGGTTCGTCGCCGGGTAGTACTCGCGGATTCCCGTGCCGATCACGGCGACGGTTCGTCCGTCGCGGGCCAGCGCCGCCCGGTGCGCGGCCGTGTCGATCCCCTGCGCGAGACCGGACACGACCGTCATGTCCAGGCGTACGAGTTCCTCCGCAATGGCTGCGGCGACGCGTAGGCCCTGCTCGCTGGCCTTCCGTGAGCCGACGACGGAGACTCCGAACTCGGCGGGCCGCAGCTCGCCGCGAGCGAACAGCACCGGTGGTGCCTCGTGCACTCCGCGCAGGCGTGCCGGATAGTCGGCGTCGAGAACTGTCACGAAGTTCAATTCGGACTGCTGCCAGGCGGCGATGTCCGCGGCCGCCTGTTCGATCGGGTCGGCCTCGCCGGGAGTCGGGAGCAGCGACGCCGGCCGGGTCCGTTCCCAGAGCTGCGTGCTGGTCCCGTCGGCGACCACCTCCGCTGTGATCTCGGGCCAGGTCATCTTGTCCGGCCGCGTGCGTAGGAGGGCGACCAGAGTCGCCTGCTCCAGAAGGCCAGCCGTCATGGCCGACAGCTTAAGGCCCGCACGGTGAACCCCGCCGGAGGCTGCGACCGTGGCACGAAGATCGTCACGGTCGCCATCCTTCCGGCGGGGTACGACACTTCCTCGACCGTCTCTCACCTAGGAGCGCCTGAGCGAACTGGTGAGGCGACTGAGGCGGATCAGGAGTCGACGCGGGTCGTCTCCGGGGTGACCTTCCCGGTCGTCGCGGCCGGTTCCGACGGCGGGTTCGCCTTGCCGCCGTTGCGGACGAACAGCACAGTCAGCGTTGCTACGGCCAGCACGATCAGTGGCAGCACCATGGTGCTCTTCATGGCCGCGGTGAAGCCCTCGTGGAACGTCTTGAGGGCCAGTTCGACGATGGCCTGCGGCGTGTTGGGCGGCAGCGCCGCGCCGCTCTGCCCGGCGCCCACCTCCAGGCTGCCCGAGCTGGCGTCCTTGAACGCGTCGATGAATCGGCCTTGCTGGTCCGGTGGCAGCGCGGTCGCGTTGGTCTGCGCGCTGTCGGTGAGGTGGGTGACGAGCTGGTTCTGCAGGAGCGCGCCGACTGCTGCCGAGCCGATGACGCCGCCGAGCTGGCGGGTGGTGTTGATCATGCCGGAGGCCGCTCCGGCGACCTGCGGCTGGACGTTGCGCATCGCGATCGTCTGCAGCGGGGCGAAAGTGCAGCCCAGGCCGAGCCCGGCGACGAGCAGGCCGGGGATCAGGTCGCCCCGGTTGGAGTTCACCTGTGCCGAGAAGACCACGATGCTCAGGCCGATCACCCAGAGGCTCAGGCCGAAGAAGAGCACCCATTTGCCGCCGGTCTTGTCCGACAGCCGTCCGGCGAGCGGGGCCACGAACATCGAGACGAGCGACATCGGCGCGACGGCGAGGCCGGCTTGGAGCGCGGTCAGGTTCAGCACCGACTGCAGGTAGATGATCAGCGGCAGGAACAGGCCGAGCATGCCGAACGCGATCGCGGCGACGACGCCGTTCATCAGCGAGAAGTTGCGGTCGGCGAAGATGCGGAACGGCACCAGCGGCTCGCGGTTGCGCTGGGTGTACTGCTGCCAGAGGAAGAGCGCGAGCACGATCACCCCGGCGCCGATGATCATGGGGATGGTGATCGGGCCCCAGACCTTGCCCCAGTCGTGCGACTGGCCCTCGATGAGGCCGTAGCAGATGAGGAAGAGCGAGATCGTGATCAGCAGGGTGCCCACGTAGTCGAGCTGGTGTTTGCGGTTGAGTCGCAGGTCGGGCATGACGATGACGGCCATGATCAGGGCGATGATGCCGACCGGCACGTTGACGTAGAAGATCCAGCGCCAGTCCCAGTTGGTGACCAGCCAGCCGCCCAGTGTCGGACCGGCGACCGTGGCGACGCCGGCGACGGCGCCCCAGATGCCGAACGCCGCGCCCCGTCGTTCCGGCGGGAAGATGACGGTCAGCACGGACAGGGTCTGCGGGGTCAGCAGCGCGCCGCCGACGCCCTGGATGACTCGGAACGCGATCAGCTGGCCGGGGTTCTGCGCGAGGCCGCAGGCCGCCGAGGCGAGCGTGAAGATGATCAGGCCCAGGATGAACAGCCGTTTCGCACCGTAGAGGTCGCCGAGGCGGCCTGAGGTGATGAGTAGCACCGCGTAGACCAGGATGTATGCGTTGAGGATCCAGAGGATCTGATCGAGTGAGGCGCCGAGCCGGTCGATCATGTCCGGGATCGCGATGTTCACGATCGTCGTATCCAAAAGGATCATGAAGAACCCGAGGCAGAGTACGCCCAGGATGAGCCACGGGCTGTGTTTGGTCTCCGGCGGCCGGCCGGGTCCTGAGGTCATGGTCGCGATCTCCAGTCGAAGTGTGATCTCCACCCGTAGCCTCGTCCGGCTGAGCCCAAACGTCCAGGGAATCGCCAATGTTGCTCAGCTCTTACTCGCGGACGTATACTCGCCAACGAGTAAAGGTGAGTAAGTCGCGAAGAACCGGGGAGGGGCGATGGCGAAGCGGCGCAAAGTCGGCAACATGCTGGGGCTGGCGATCCTGGCCAACCTCCTCGCCAAGCCCATGCATCCCTACGAATTGGCGACCGAGCTGCGCGAGCGGGGCAAGGACCAGGACATGCCGATCAAGTGGGGCTCGCTCTACACCGTGGTCGGCAACCTGGAGAAGCACGGTTTCATCCGGGCCGTCCAGAGTGAGCGGCAGGGGCTGCGGCCGGAGCGGACGATCTACGAGATCACCGACGCCGGGCGCGCCGAGCTGACCGACTGGATGCGCGAGATCGTCGGCGTCGCCGAACGGGAGATCCCGCGGTTCGAAGCCGGGCTGTCGCTGATCGGCGTACTGGCGCCGGACGAGGTCATCGCGTTGCTGGAGCAGCGGCTGGCCAGCCTCGACGACCAGCTCGCGACCGCCAAGGCCAACCTCGACTCCACTCCGGTTCCCCGGATCTTCCTGCTGGAGGCCGAATACGACCTCGCCGTACGCCGAGCCGAGGCCGACTGGATCAGGGGACTGCTCGGCGAACTGCGGGACGGCACCATCCCGGGCGCACAGCAATGGCGGGAATGGCACGAGAGCGGGGCCGACCCGAGCCGGCTGCTGAGCTTCGTGGACGAACTGACGGCCGAGGGGAGACCGAAGGCCTGACGAAAGAACCCCGGCGCGGTGCTGCAACACCTCGCCGGGGCCAAACCAGAGCGAACCGAACCGCGAGGCGGCCCGATTGCCCGGTCGCACCAGCAAGGATAGCCGTCTCGCCGGTCCGGTCCGCGTACGCACCGGAGGAGAAGATGCGAGACATCCCAGGGCCGGCCGTCGTGGCCGAGGCCCTCGTCAAAACCTATCCCGGCGACGTCCGGGCGCTGGACGGGCTGTCGCTGACCGTCCGGCCGGGCGAGGTGTTCGGGCTGCTCGGCCCGAACGGCGCCGGCAAGTCCACCACGATCAAGATCCTGACGACGCTGGCCCGGCCCGACGCCGGGACGGCGACCGTCGCCGGGTTCGACGTGCTGCGCGAACCTGATCGCGTACGCCGGGTGATCGGTGTGGTGGCGCAGCGTTCGGGTGCCGATCCGGCTGCCACCGGGCGGGACAACCTGATGCTGCAAGGCCGCCTGTACGGGCTGTCCGGCGTACCGCTGAAGAAGCGGGTGGCCGAGCTGCTGGACCGGTTCGGTCTGACCGGAGCGGCCGGGCGAGCGGTCAAGACGTACTCGGGCGGCATGCAGCGGCGGCTCGACGTGGCGCTGGGCCTCGTGCACCGGCCGCAGGTGCTGTTCCTGGACGAGCCCACGACCGGGCTCGACCCCGAGGCGCGGGCGGCGATGTGGACCGAGATCGCCCGGCTGGCCGCCGACGACGCGCTGGCCGTCGTGCTGACCACGCATTACCTGGACGAGGCGGATCGGCTGGCCGCCCGGCTGGCGATCGTCGACGCCGGTCGCGTCGTGGCCGAGGGCGCACCGGAGACGCTCAAGGGCGAGCTGCGCGGCGACGCGGTCCATCTGCGGCTGCGGCAGGCCGCCGGAACCGAGGTGGCGACGGTGCTCGGCGGTCTGCCGGGCGTACGCGAGATCACTGTGGACGGTGTGACGGTGAGTGCTCGGGCGGACGACGGGGCGGCGGCTGTGCCGGGCGTCCTCGCCGCGCTCGACCGCGCGGGCGTTCCGGTGGCGTCGGTGACGGTCGCCCGGCCGTCGCTGGACGACGTGTACCTGCGCTACACCGGACGCCGGTTCACCGCCGACAAGATCGCCGACAGGACCGCCGAGAAGACGGCCGCGAACACGCTGGAGGTGGCGGCATGAACCTGCTGACGCAGACCTGGTGGCTGACGCACCGGCGGCTCAAGGCGCTGTTCCGGCAGCCCGGCGTACTGGTCATCACGCTCGTGCAGCCGGCGGTGTGGCTGTTCCTGTTCGGTGCCCTGTTCAAGCGGATCGTCGAGCTGCCCGGCTTCGGCGCGGGGTCCTACCTGGACTATCTGATTCCGGGCGTGGTGGTGATGAACGCCGTCTCGGCGAACATGTGGTCCGGCATGGGCGCCATCGACGAGATTGAACGCGGCACGCTCAACCGGTTCCTGGTCGCGCCGATCCGGCGCAGCGCCATCGTCAACGCCGGCGTCATCGAGGCGGCGGTCAGCACGATCGTCCAGTCGCTGATCATCGTGGTGCTCGGCCGGCTCGCCGGAGCCCAGTTCCCGGGCGGGCTCGCCGGGGTCGCGGCGCTGCTGGCGGCGTGCGTACTGCTCGGGACGGTGTTCAACGGCCTGTCGACGGCGATGGGTCTGGCCGTGCGGCAGCGCGAGACGATCATCGGGCTCAGCATCTTCCTGCTGCTGCCGCTGACCTTCCTGTCGACGGCGTTCATGGCCGCGGCGCTGATGCCGGGATGGATCCGGCACGCCGCCGCCGCGAACCCGGTGAACTGGGCGGTCGAGATCGGTCGGACGGCGCTCAGCGCGAGTCCCGACTGGGCGGCCATGGCACGGTTCGGCGGAGGGCTGCTCGTGATCGCACTCGCGCTGGTCGCGCTGTCGATCCGCAGCTTCCGCGGCTACCAGAAGTCCATCTGACATCGAGGCGCTGGGGCCGCAGGTTTGCGGCCCCAGCTTGACACAGTGAGGGTAGCCTAACCTATCCTTGCGGTCGTGCCGCCGTTCCGTATCTTCCCGGTCCGTGTCGCCCGGGTCACGCCGCTCAGTCCCTCCTTCGTCCGGGTCACGCTCGCGGGCGAGTCGCTGCGCGACTTCGCCGACAACGGCTACGACCAGCGCTTCAAGCTGCTCCTCCCGCTGCCGGGCCGCGGGGTGAGCGATCTTCCGACGACAGGCGACTGGTACGCGCAATGGCGTGCCCTGCCAACGGAACGTCAGAATCCGATCCGGACGTACACGGTTCGCGCAGTGCGGACCGAGCCGGCGGAGGTGGACTTCGACGTCGCGCTGCACGGCGTCACCGGCCCGGCGTCGAAGTGGGCCAGCGAGGTCCAGCCGGGCGACGAACTGGCCGTCTACGGGCCTGACGCGCGCTACGACGGCGTACACGGAGGGATCGACTTCCACCCGCCGGCCGTGCTCGGCAGCGTCCTGCTGGCCGGGGACGAGACCGCCGTGCCGGCGATCGCCGGGATCCTCGAACGGCTGCCCGCCGACGCCCAGGGCGTGGCGTTGATGGAGGTGCCGGTCTCCGGCGACCACTTCCCGATCGCCGCACCGGCCGGGGTGACCGTGACCTGGCTGCCCCGCGACGGCCAGACGCACGGCGTACGCCTGATCGAGGCGGTCCGGGCGGCCGCCGAGCGGATGCTCCCCGTGCCGGTCGGCGCGAACGCCTCCACATTGGAGGACGTGGACGTCGATCAGCAGCTGCTCTGGGAGGTCCCGGAGACCGTCCCGGACGGCCGGTACGCCTGGCTCGCCGGGGAGGCCGCCGTCATCAAGACCCTGCGCCGCGCGCTGGTCACCGAGTACGGCCTCGACCGGGGCTCGGTGGCGTTCATGGGCTACTGGCGTCAGGGCAAGGCCGAGGGCGCCTGAGGGCGCCGGATTCAGATCAGGTCGGCCGGCGCGGACTCGTACGCCCGGTGCAGCTCCCGCATCAGTTCGGCGTCCACCGCGTACTCGTGGTCGCCGATCCGGGTTACGGCCGAGATGCCGCGCGAGTTGGTGACGAACGCGCTGGGGAAATCGGTGAGCTGCGCCAGGCGTATCACCTGATGATGCTGGGGGAGGGCGAGTCGCGGCTGAACCACCTGGAGGGTGATCCCGCGGAGCATGGGGGCCTGCGGCCAGACGATGGCCGCGCCGTCCCAGAAGCCGACGTTGGCGATCCCGGCCTCGGCCACCGCGCCGCCGGGAGTGACGAGCAGGGCGTCGCCGAAGCCGGTGCGAGCCGCGCGCCGCCCCCAGTACGCCTGCCCGAAGTCGTTGGTGCGCTTGAGATGCGCCACGGTACGCGCGTAGTCGACGGGCAGCAGGCTGGTCGACTCGGGGGCGATGAACGGCGGGCGGACCGTGACCACCGTGGTGACCGGATCGCCCGGCTGATCGCCGAAGTTCAGTACGCGCACCGACGCGTCGGCGAGATCGCCCAGCGCGTGCCGGATGAGCGCCCGTACGCGCTCGCCGTCGAACTGCGCGCCGAACAGCTCGTCGTCGGCCTGGGCGAGCCGGGCCAGGTGAAGGTCGAGGCCACGGACCCGGCCGTCGCGGACCTGCATCGCGGTGAAGTGCCCGAACGGGGCGAACGCCAGCGTCTCCAGCTGGGCCGGCGTCGCGGCGGCGCCGTCGACCTCGACGGTGATCAGATCCACCCGCGTCAGCCTAGTTCAGGACGTGGGTCTGTTCTGTGCGCGGGCCACGGACGCGACCGGGACGCTCTGCCGAACATCCCGGTCGCGGCGCTGGTCAGGACTGGACGGCCGGTTTCAACACGTCCTGGCACCACTCTCGGAAGCCGGTGGCGGTGGCGAAGGCCGGGTCACGGGGCTCGGCTTCGTAGATTCCGTTGTTCTGGGCGTTGACCATGTCGGCCATGTCCTGGGCCAGTGCCGGGCTCGCACCACGCCGCACCATCCCGGCCTGTAACTCCGCCAGAGGCACGTGCTGGTAGCGCACGGTGCGGCCCAGCGTCTCGGAGATGATCTCGGCCATGGCGTCGGGGGTCAGGCTGTCCGGGCTGACCAGGGGAACGCGGGCCTGCCCGCGCCAGGCGGTGTCCAGCAGGAGCTCCGCCGCCGTGGCAGCCACGTCCCGGGTGGCGACGGTCAGCAGCGGCCGGTCCGCGATGTTCGCCATGGTGAACACCCCCTGCTCGCAGATCGGCTCGATCTGACGCAGCAGGTTCTCCATGAAGTACGGCAGCGCCAGGGCCCGGTATTGCACGCCGCTGCTCTCGATCAGCTCGTCCATGTCGAGCGCGGCCGACAGGAGCCCGGCCTCGTCCTGGTAGCCGTGGCCCAGCGAGGTGACGTGCACCATCCGTACGCCCCGGCTCGCGGCCTCCTGGGCTGCGGCCCGGGCGAAGTCCAGGTAGTAGTGCCGGGCGGGGCCGGCGTCGCGGAAACCAGCCGGGGGCACGAGCCAGAACAGCTGGTCGGCGCCTTCCAGCGCCTTCGCGATCGTGCCCGCCTCGGCGTGGGAGCCTGTCACCACCTCGACTTGCGCGCGCACGTGCGCTGGGAGGCGGAAGGGGTCGCGGACGATCACTCGAACCGGCTCACCTCGGTCCAGGGCGCGGTCCAGGACCTGTCGGCCGATGTCACCGGTCGGCGTAGTAATGACGATCACGAGTACCTCCATGCGTGGCTGTCGACTGTGGACCCCCAGGGGGTGCCGGGCGGTCGCTGTCGAGTGAACCCGGAGCAACGGCGCAGGTGAAGGACCACCTCGGTCGCGATTGATACCGTGGGGATATGAATGAGCTGGAGGTGCGGCAGCTCCGGTACTTTGTGGCGGTCGCGGAGGAACTGCACTTTGGGCGCGCCGCCGCCCGGCTGGGTATGGCGCAGCCCCCGCTGTCGCGCACGATCCGAGACCTCGAACGACAGCTCGGCGTGGCGTTGTTCGAGCGGACCACCCGGCACGTGCGGCTCACGGGTGCCGGCGAGGTCCTGCTGCGCGATGCCAGAACCGCCCTGGAGTCGGTCACCGCCGCCGCCCACCGGGCCCGGCACGCAGGCAGTGCATCGCCGCGGCTGCGGATCGCGCTCAAGGCCGACATCGACGGCGGCCTGCTGCCCCAGATCCTGGACGCCTACCGCGCCGACCCCGCCGCCCTGCAACCCGAACTGGTCCTCGGGGGACTCGGCGAACAGCCCCAGGCACTGCGCGATGGCCTCGCCGATGTCGCACTCGTGCTCTGTCCCATGGACGACCGCGGACTGGACAGCGAGCCGCTGCTGACCGAGCCGGTCCTGGTCGCCCTGGCCGCCACCGATCCGCTGGCCGCCCGCACCCAGCTGTGCCTGGCCGATCTGGCCGGCCGGAACCTCCCCAGCGGCGCGCCCGCTCACGACGGCCGAACCGCGCCGCCCCCGCCCGGCGCGGCCAGGCCGGCCTCGAACTTGTCGGAGATCTTCAGCCTCGTCGAGACGGGCAGCATCGTGTTCTTCGCGCCCGCCTCGGTCGCCCGGCGCAACCCGCGCCCTGGGGTCGCCTACCGGCCGGTCAGCGACCAGTCGAACTGCACGCTGGCCATCGCGTGGCCCCAGGACGCCCGATCACCGGCCGTCGCCGCCTTCGTCCGTGCCGCCTGCGCGATCGCAGCCGCCCACCGCACGCCAGCAGAGCACCCGCCTGTCAATACGGCTAGGCAAGCACGCGAGTGACGGCGTCCCGGGTGGCGGCGCGCAACGCCTCGGTGTCGTCGAGGTCGCTGCCGACCGCGACGCCGTCGCGCAGGAGCATCAGCACGCCCGCCGCGCGATCCGGCTCTGGGTCGCCCGCGGCGGCCAGCAGCTCCCGGAAAGTCGCCCGCGTCCACACGCGCTGGGCCTCGACGACCTGGCGGACGGGATCCTGGGGATCGGGGTACTCGGCGGCGACGTTGATGAACGGGCAGCCGCGGTAGCCGGGCTCCGCACCGAACTTGATCATGAAATCGAAGATCGCGGTGATCGTCTCCTGCGGCGTCAGAGCGCGGGCGCGCACGGCGGTGAACGCCTCCCGCTGGCGGGCGTACTGCTCGTCCAGATAGGACCGGACGAGGTCGTCCTTGGCCGGGAAGTGGTGATAGAAGGTCGCCTTCGCCACACCGGCCTCGGCGATGATTCGGTCGACGCCGACGCTGTGCACGCCCTCGCCGTAGAAGAGCGCGGTCGCGGTGTCGAGGATGCGCCGCCGGGCGGGGCTCTCCTTGACCGCTGTGCTCTCCGTGACTGTTGCCATGGGTTGACTTTACCAGACAGGTCTGTCTAGTCTCGGTCCATCGCTGGACAGACAGGTCTGTCTAGTTCACCCTCCGAAAGGTGCGTTTCATGAGCCTGTACACCGCGGTCGCCACCTCGGCCGGTCGGGACACCCGTGCGGTGACCAGCGACGGCCGCCTCGACGTCAAGCTGGCCCTGCAGAAGGAGTTCGGCGGCGACGGCGACGGCACCAACCCCGAGCAGCTGTTCGCGGCGGGCTACGCGGCCTGCTTCATCTCCGCGCTGCAGGCCGTGGCCCGGCGACGCCGAATCGACGCGACCGGCAGCGCCGCCACCGCGGAAGTCGGCCTGCACGGCGAGGAGGACGGCAGCTTCCGGCTGTCCGTCGTGCTGCGGATCGAGCTGCCCGACCACCTCGCCGGCGACCCCGGCCGCGAGCTTGTCGAAGCGGCCCACCAGGTGTGCCCGTACTCGAACGCGACCCGGGGCAACATCCCCGTGGAGCTGGTCATCGAGTAGCTCGTACTTTGCTCAGCGGGTGGCGGTCAGGGCACGGATCTCGGCCAGGGCGTCGCCGATGCAGGCGGCCAGGGTCTGCGGGGTGTGCGTGTTCTCGGTGGCAGGCCCGTTGTGCTTCTTGGCGCCGGGCTCGCTCCGTGCGGCCGAGACCGGCTCGGCGACCCAGTGCTCGAAGCCGACCTTGAACGCGGTCACGCCCGTCTCGGCCGCGAGGCTCGCCCGGGGTTCGCGTACGCCCCGGGCGCGCAGCGCCTCCCCGGCCGCACTGGCGAGGGCGGCCAGCTTCAGCAGCTCGCGCTCCAGCAGGCTGGGGTTCGCGGCGATGACCGCCGCCCGTCGCCGGGACCAGTCGTGGCGCTCCTCCAGCATCGCTCCCGCCGTCTGCAGGGCTCCGACGACGGTCTCGACGGGCGGCGTACTCGCCGGGGCGGCCGTGATGGCGGCGACCATGGCGTCCTGCAACGTGTTGGACGGGTCGAACAGCACCTCCCGCTTGTCGGTGAAGTGCCGGAAGAAGGTGCGTTCGGTCACGCCGGCGTGCTGGGCGATGTCGGCCACCGTCGTCTGCTCATAGCCGCGTTCGGCGTACAGCTCCAACGCGGCCCGGGCGAGGCGTCCCCGCGCGTCCGGCTCCCAACGTCCCATGCGAGCAAGTGTAGGTGATGGCAGCTTCTGACATCGCGTGCTAGCGTCGATGTCAGAAGCTGCCATCACCTTGGGAGTGTGCGCATCATGCGGGTATTCGTCACCGGAGCGTCTGGCTGGATCGGCTCAGCCGTCGTTCCCGAACTGCTGGCCGCCGGCCACGAGGTCGTCGGGCTCGCCCGATCCGACGAGTCGGCCCGAGCCCTGGCCGAGGCCGGTGCTCAGGTACGCCGGGGGAGCCTCGACGACCTGGGCAGCCTGCGTACCGGGGCCGAGGAGGCCGACGGCGTCATCCACCTCGCGTTCAAGCACGACTTCAGCGACTACGCCGGAGCCGGGCGCACCGAACGCGCCGCCGTCGAGACCATCGGCAAGGAACTGGAAGGATCCGACCGGCCGTTCCTGTTCGCCTCCGGCGTGGCCCGCCTGGCCGCCGGCCGGATCGCCACCGAACTCGACCCCAGCCCGTTCAGCGGTCCCGACACACCGCGCGGTGGCGGCGAGACCCTCGCCCTGGCGTACGCCGACCGGGGCGTCCGCACGGTCGCGCTGCGGTTCCCGCCGACCGTCCACGGCGACGGCGACCACGGCTTCACCGCGACCCTGGTGAACATCGCCCGGCAGCGCGGAGCGTCTGGCTACGTGGGCGACGGCGCGAACCGGTGGCCCGCAGTACATCGGCTCGACGCAGCCACAGCGGTCCGCCTCGCCCTCGACAACGCGCCCGCCGGAAGCGTCGTGCACGCCGTGGCGGAAGAAGGGATCGCAACCCGCGACATCGCCGAGGTCATCGGACGCGGGCTCGACCTGCCGGTCGTCTCGATCGCACCGGAGGACGCCGCCGAGCACTTCGGCTGGATCGCCCAGTTCTTCGCCCTCGACGCGCCGACGTCCAGCGCCCTGACGCGAGAGCGGCTCGGCTGGACGCCGACCGGGCCGGGGCTCTTGGTCGACCTCCCGCACTACCTCCGCTGACGCCCGGCGCCCGCCGGGTTCCGCGCTGGATCACGGTTCCAAGTCGTATCTTGGCCCAAGATTCGACTTGGAACCCTGATCCAGTGCCGAAGGCGTGCCGGCGCGGCAGCGAGTGGCGGGAGGGGGCGGCGGGAGCCAAGCGAGCGCCGGCGGGCTGGGCGGGCGTCAGGAGAGCTGGGTTGCTCCGATGAGGACCAGGACGATCGCGACCACGCCCAGCACCGTACGCACGGTGTGGCGCGCGATCCACGGCTGTTCGAACCAGCCGCGGGCGGTGGCCAGGTCCGCATCCGACGCGGTGCGTACGTCGACTGCGTCCAGGCGCTTGTTCAGCGGGATGTTCTGGCTGACCGTGACGCCGAACGGCCCCACGATGTACGCGATGGACGCGGCCAGCAGCCAGCCGAACGCGTCCGTCCCGGCGGCCAGGATCGTGGCCAGTGGCAGCAGCACGACTGGTCCGAGGAAGGCGGGCATGAAGACCGGGTTCACGATTCGCAGGTTCGTCTTCTGCACGACCGTCACATAGGTCCGGTCGTCGACGAGCTTCAACGCGAGGTTGTTCGCGACGGCGAAGCAGAACATGAGGCCACCGGTGAGCGCGGTCAGCGTCCCGGCGAGGATGACTACGAAGGTCGTGAAGTCCACGTCCCCACGATAGTGAACGGTGACCTGGTATAGGCCGCGGCTTCAGTCGTAGCATCATCCAATGCGGGTGGAACTCCGCCACCTCCGGGCGGTGTGCGAAATCGCCGACGCGGGCAGTGTCACCAAGGCCGCGGCCCGGCTGGGCCTGGCCACGCCCGCGTTGACCACGCAGCTGCAACGGATCGAGCGCATCTTCGGCGGCCGGCTGTTCGACCGTGACCACACCGGCGTACGCCCGACGGAGCTGGGCGAGCTGGTGCTGGCGCGGGCCAGGGTGCTGCTTCCGGCGGCACAAGGGCTGGAAGAGGAGGCGACCCGCCTCGCCGAAAGCCTCTCGCAGCCGGCCGAACCGGCGGCGTACCGGCTCGGGGCGGTCAACGGGCCGCTCATCGGCGGGGTCGTCGCCCGGCTCAGCGCCGACCAGCCGGCCGCACGGATCACCTCGCACCCGTCGTGGTCCACAGTAGAGCTGCAAGAGATGCTGCTCGGCGACAAACTGGACTTCGCTCTGGTCGGGATGTGCGGCGGCGCGCTCGGCGAGTCGCGGGCGGAGTTGAGCGCACGGCTGTCGTGGGAGTTGATCGCCGACGCGCCGGTGTTCATCCTGCTGGGTGCCGACCATCCGCTCGCCGTGTGCGACGAGGTCGACCTCGCCCAGCTCGCCGACGCCTTCTGGGCGGCCACGCCGGGTGACGGCTGCTTCGCCGACTGTTTCGCCGCGGCCTGCGCCCGCGCCGGGTTCACTCCCCGGCCGATCTTCGAGACCGACGTCGGCGGCTGCATCGACCTCGTGCGTACCGGGGACGCGGTCGCGCTATGCCAGCCGACGTTCCGGGGGTCGCCCGGGGTCGCGGTGGTGCCGCTGCGCTCCGAGGGGCTGAGGTGGCGTCATCTGATCGGGTGGCGGCCGGGGTCGGCCGCCTCGGCCGCGGCCGATCAGGTCGTCGGCCACGCGCGGGCGTCGTACGCCGACGCGGTGGCCCGGAGCAGCGCGTACACCCGATGGCTGCGAGGGAACCCGGAGCCGCACGCCGCGCGCTAAGACCCAGATGACAACTCTTCGGAGGGCGATCTCGAGATTAGCGTTCGCCGCATGACACGAGATTTCTATGCGCTCTGATCACTTCGGCGACGGTTAATAGTGGTGATGATGAAGAAGACTCCGGTTCGACTCCGTTACTGAGTCTGTTGTCAGACATCAGGATTCCGTGCGTTTCCGCGTGGAAGGTCCTTATCGGTGTCACCACGGTCTGTGTTGGATGGTGGTGTCCTGATGAAGGTCTCGCGTTTCTGTCCGACTGTGGGTCGGTGTTGCGCCACCTGCCCGTCCCGCCGGGCCCGTAGGGGCCTGGCGGGTGGTGCGGGTCTTCTGGTCGGCTCCACGCGGTTTCGGCACTCGCGTGCCCAGGTCTCCGGCCACTCCGGTACCTGTACTGCACGCCGCAGCGAGGGCGGCGAGGTTACGGGCTGCGTTCTCGTCCCGGTCCATGACCAGGCCACAACCGTCGAGATCATCGCAGCGGAACACTCGCATGTGCAGCGGCAGCTTGGCTTTCACTGTGCCACAACGCGAGCAGGTCTTCGACGACGGGTACCAGCGCGACGCGACGACGACACGGCACTGGTTCCACTCGGTCTTGTAGGTGAGCTGGCGCCGGATCTGACCGAACCCGGCATCTGCGATCTTCCTGGCCAGGCGCCGGTTGCGCAGCATCCCAGAAACATTGAGGTCTTCGATCACCACCGTGCCGTACTGGCTGCTGATGCTGGTGGTCAGTTTGTGCAGCGCGTCAGCGCGCAGGTTCGCGACCCGGTGATGGATGCGACTTCGTTCGGCGTTGGCCTTGAGCCACCGCCTCGACGGCTGCTGCCCTGTGCGGCGATCGGGCCCCTGACGGCGGCAGACGCGGCGGGACAGCCGTTTGAGCACCGTCAGCATGCTGTCGTAGTGGGCCGGGTTCGGGATGTAGCGGATCTGGCCGGCCGAGTCTGCGGTGACCGCGAGGACCTTCACGCCCAGGTCCACGCCGACCATCACCTCGGGACGGGCGACCTTGACGGTCTCGCGCTGAACCTCCACCTGGAAGGAGACGAACCACCGGCCGCGCTGGTGTCGCACGGTGGCCGACAGGACACGAGCCGTCCCGTTGGCGATACGACGCTGCAGCTTGCGGGTGTTCTCGTGCGTGCGGATCGTGCCCAGCCGGGGCAAGGTGACGTGCCGGCGGTCGGGCTCCAGGCGGATGGTGCCGGTGGTGAACCTGCAAGCCAACGGTGCACGATGCTTCGACTTGCGCCGCGGCATACCCACACGCGCGCCCTTACGCGTGCCGTTCTTCGACTTCGCGTAGTTGTCGAACGCCGCCGCAGCGTTGGCAAGGCCAGTGTTGTACGCCTCCTTGGAATTGTCCTGCCACCAGCTTGCGAAACGCGGGTCGGTCTTCTTCACCTCGTTGAACGTCTTGCGCAGCGCGGGCAAGCTCCACGGCCGCCACTCCGTCAGCTCAGCTTCGGCGATGCCGTAGGACTGCTCTGCTGTGCGCTGCCACCACACCGCCGTCACCCAGCCGACAGCCCAGTTGTATGCGGCCCGGGCAGCCCCGCAATGCGAACGCAACGCCGCCTGGCAGGACACGTTCGGGTCCAGGGCGAACCGGTACGCCTGGACCACGAACCCAGGCCGCGGCTGGAACGTCTTCACCCCGCGCAGTCCCGCCGATGCACGATCCACGTGCTGTGATCGTGCGGGTCGATCCCCGCCCACCGCAAGGCGGCGACGTCGAGGTCACCGAGCGGTCCGGGGTCGATCTGGCCGCACACCTCGGTGTTGGCCCGGCACAGTTCCTTACTGGCACGAAACGCCATGTCCTGTGCGATCAGCTCGGCATCCGGGTTACCGAAGTGCCGGGCACCGGACAACAGCCGCCGGGTGACCTTCTCCGCCAGGATGAGCATGCGGTGCTCGTACTCGATGTCGGCCTGCCGCTCACGGTACTCACGCTCGGCATCACGCGATGCCTTCTCCGCAAGCAGACCGGTGAACCACTGCGGCGCCGTGCCCGGGTCAACCTTCCACGCCCTGGCCTGCGACGCCGTCAGCATCTCAGTCACCCCAGCGCCACGCATCCACCGGGCTATCTGGTGGACCTTCATCTGCATGACGACCGCTGTAGGCACCGGACACAGAGCACGGTCGGCCGCCTTCTGCGGGCTGACAGGCTTCTTTGGCACTACCGGTCATCCTCTGCGGTCACCGCTGCGATGGCACGGGCGGCGCGGTTCTTAGCAGCCCGTTGCCCGTACAGGCGGGCACACATCGCCGTGAGTAGATCAGTCATGTCCTTCACCAGGTCGTCGGTGGACTCCAGCAGGTCCAGGACCACCAACTGGCGGCCGGTCGCCGACAGGGCGGCTTGCAGGTGCTCGACACCAAACCTCGCCACGCGTTCCTTGTTCTCCACGACGACCACGGAAACAAGTGGATCGGCTAGCAGGCGGTGCAGCTCGCTGCGCTTGCCGTCCAGGCCTGAGCCAACCTCCGTCACGACCTCACCGACGGCCAATCCGCGCTTACCGGCTTCGGTGACGACACGGACAACCTGCCGGTCAAGATCCGCCTTCTGATCCGCCGACGACACCCGGCAGTACACGACAGCACGGCCGGAGACCTGCTTGGACGACTCCTCCACGAGCCATGTCCCAGAGGGCGCCTGCAGGACGGGGACGGGCATCTTGCCGTCCCTCACCCACCGCCAGGCCGTCTGATAGCTCACGCCTTGCTGGCGAGCCCACTCCGAGAGTTTCACCCGACCACGATATATGACTACAGACGATTAGGTTTACCCATAAAATTTGAAGCAGTTGTTACCTCTCGGCTGGCGTGCCCCGCCTGGACGGCTGCGCGCGATGCGGTGCGTGCCGTCGCGTTTGCCATCACCTACTGGGGAGACTTGCCGGGCGTAGGTTGGGGGCATGGATCTTCTGCCGTTCATGCCCCGACCTACGGTGACGCACCCGGGCATCGTTGTCGCCGACCCGCTCGGGTTCCGCCCGCTTCAGCTGGATCTGCACATTCCGGCGGGTGAGGGGCCCTTCCCGGTGGTGTTCTGGGTGCACGGGGGCGGGTGGATGTCCGGCAGCCGGGTCTGGCTGCCGGACTCGATCACTCCGTTCGGCTTCCATCAGCGCCTGATCGACCGGGGCTACGCCGTCGCCGACGTCGACTACCGGCTGGGCCGCGAGGCGCCGTTCCCCGCGCAGTTGGACGACGTTCAGGCGGCCATCCGCTGGGTCCGGGGCAACGCCGGCCGCTTCGGGCTGGATCCGGGCCGGTTCGCCACGCTGGGGGAGTCCGCCGGGGGTCAGCTTGCCGCGCTGGCGGGGCTGCTGGGCAGCGGCGACACCGCCGTCCACGCGGTCGTCGACTGGTACGGCGTCTCCGATTTCCTCGCCTTGCAGGGACGTGACGATCCCAATGACAACGTGGCCATGTACCTCGGCGGAGCGCTGAAGACGGTGGCGGAGGTCGCCCGGGAGGCCAGCCCGACGCATCGGGTGCACGCGGGCGCGCCGCCGTTCCTGGCCATGCACGGCACCGACGACCGGATCGTGCCGTTCGCGCAGTCCGTCGGGCTCGCCGAGGCGCTTCGGGCGGTCGGCGTACGCTGCGACGTCGTCCCGGCCGAGGGCGGCGACCACTGCTTCGTCGGGTACGCCGACATCGGCGGCCTGATCGACACGAGCGTCGACTTCCTCGACGACGTCTTGAAATGAGGCGACGTCTCGAAATGAGGCGACATCCGGAATTGATCCGGCGTCGTGAGATGACCTGGGACGTCGCGGAATGATCCGGTTGAAGAGCCTGTCCGAGATCGCCACGATGCGGGAGGCCGGGCGTGTCGTCGCCCGTACGCTGGCCGCCGTCGCCGAGGCGGCCCGGGCGGGCGTCAGCCTGAGCGAGCTCGACGAGCTGGCCGCCGGCCTCATCAGCGCGGCGGGGGCCAACCCGTCGTTCCTCGGCTACCGGCCCACCTGGGCGTCGACGAGGTATCCCGGCGTGCTGTGCCTGTCGGTCAACGACGCGATCGTGCACGGCATCCCCAACGGCCGGGTGCTGCGCGACGGCGATCTGCTGTCGATCGACTGCGGGGCGTACGTGGAGGGATTTCACGCCGACGCCGCGATCACGGTGGGCGTCGGCGACCTCGACGACCGGGCCCGGCACCTCAGCGAGACCACCCGGCTGGCGCTGGAGGAGGGCATCGCGGTGGTCGCCGTCGGCGGGCGGCTCAGCGACATCTCACACGCGGTCGAGACGGTGGCCCGCGGCGCGGGGTACGGCGTGCCGCCGAACATGGGCGGGCATGGCATCGGCACGAAGATGCACGAGGACCCGCACCTGGCCAACACCGGCCGGCCCGGCCGCGGCGTACGCCTGCGGGAGGGCATGGTGCTGGCGATCGAGCCAATGTTGATCGAGAGCGGCCGCGACCGGGCGCGGACCGCCCGGGACGGCTGGACGGTCCTCACCGGCGACGGCAGCCGCGCGGCCCACTGGGAGCACTCGGTGGCGGTCACGGGCGACGGCCCTGTGATCCTCACCTTGCCGTGACCGACCCCGGAGACGCGGTGTTGTGACCGCGCCCGGGGCACCATGGGCGGGACCGCGATCGGAGACACGCTGCCGTGGCGAGGCCCGGGAAAAATGCCGATGACGAGCCGAAATGCGCGCGGCCTACCCTGAAGTCAGATGGATAAACCCGGCGAAACGCTTGAATAGGCGGCCCGAGACGGGCACGTTGGAGCTTTGCCCAGAGTCGTCACAAGAAGGGCTCTCCACATGCTTGCCGTAACCGAGCGCGCCGCGGACGCCATCCGCGCGCTGACCGACGCACCCCAGATCCCGGACGGGTCCGGGTTGCGTATCTCGTCCGGCGAAGGTGCGGGCACGCTGCAGCTCAGCCTCGTCGCCTCGCCCGCCGACGGAGATCAGATCCTGTCCAGCGGGGACGCCCTGCTGTTCCTGGACTCCGACGCCACCTTGCTGCTGGACGAGAAGATGATCGACGCCACGATGACCGACGGCGGCGAGATCCAGTTCGTCCTCGCCGACCAGTAAGCCGATCGATAAGCACTTCGCATAGCTCTGCACTGCGGCGCCCCAGCCGGTCTCCGACCGTGCTGGGGCGCCGCAGTGTCGGACGCCCCGGCTAGCATTTCGCCATGGCGATCAACACGCTCCAGGAACTGCACAGCCGAGCCATGCGCGCCTGCGCGGGCGCCGTCGCGCAGGCGACGCCGGCCGATCTGGGCCGCCCGACGCCCTGTGCGGGCTGGACGCTGGCCGACCTGCTCGCGCACATGACCGTGCAGGACAGCGGCTTCGCCGGAGCGGCGCGGGGCGCGGTGACCACCGTGGCCGACTGGCGCCCGGTGTATCACGGTGACGAGGCGATCGCCCGCTTCGCCGAGGCCGCCGCCGACGTCGAGCAGGCCTTGGCCGAAGACGGCGTGCTGGAGCGCGCCTTCGTGATCCCCGAGTTCACCTCGGGCCAGCCCATCAAGGGGCCCAGCGCCGTCCGGGCGCACCTGATCGACGCCGTCGTGCACGGCTGGGACGTCGCGCGTACCTTGGGCGTGGGGTATGAGCTGGACGACGAGGTGCTCGCCGAGTCGTTGGCGATCGCGGAGTCCATTCCGGACGGAGACAACCGCGGCACCTTCTTCAGCCGCGCGGTGGCCGTCGATCCGCAGGCCGCGACCCTCGACCGGATCGTGGCGCACCTCGGCCGGTCACCGGTCTGGCCCGACTGACTCGATCCGCCGCCGCAGCCCGGCGAAGTCCACGTCGGTCGACGTGTCGACGCGCAGCACCGGCCCGAGCGCCAGCGGTTCGGCCCGCTTCGCCCACTCCGGCCACGAGTCGGCCAGCCGCTGGTCGTCCTGGTAGTGCGCCGGTCGGTCGCGGCTCGCGTACCGTTGCCTGGCGATCTCGACCGGAACCTCACACCAGAGCTCGACCACCGGGGTGCCGCGCAGCCCGGCCCGCGCGAACTCGAGGTCGCGCGGCCGGAACCACCACGATTCGAGGATGATCGTCCCGGGCAGGCCCGCGGCCAGCTGGTAGGCCGCCTCCATGGCGGCCGCGCCCAAGGCCCGCGCCGCCACAGCCGGGAAGAGCGCCTGCAGGCTGTCCTTCACGACGTCCTTCGAGATCACGGGTACGCGCAGCGCAGCGCCCAGTCCGGTCGCCAGCGTCGTCTTGCCCGAGCCCGGCAAGCCGTTCACCATCAGCAGGAGGTCAGCCACCGAGCGAGGATCTCACAAACCCCGGACACGCCGTCTGACCTGCGAATACGCTCGGACGAATGAGTACCGGAATGGTCACCACCCAAGACGGCACGAAGATCTTCTACAAGGATTGGGGAAGCGGACAGCCGGTAGTTTTCAGCCACGGCTGGCCCCTGACGGCGGACGCGTGGGACGACCAGATGTGGTACGTCGTCTCCAACGGATTCCGGGCAGTCGCCCACGATCGGCGCGGCCACGGCCGGTCGAGCCAGCCCTGGGACGGCAACGACCTCAACACGTACGCAGACGACCTGGCCGCCGTGATCGAAGCCCTCGACCTGCGCGACATCGTGCTCGTCGGGCACTCGACCGGTGGCGGTGAGATCACCCGATACATGGCCCGGCACGGCACCGACCGTGTCGCCAAGGCGGTCCTCGTCGGCGCGATCCCGCCGCTGATGCTGCAGACCGACGCCAACCCGGAAGGCCTGCCGCGCAGCGTCTTCGACGACATCCGCGCCGGCGTGGAGCGCGACCGCTCGCAGTACTGGCACGACCTGAGCGTCCCGTTCTACGGCGCCAACCGCGACGGTTCGAAGGTGAGCCAGGGACTTCGGGATCACTTCTGGCTTCAGGGCATGACCGTCGGCTTCAAGGGCGCCTACGACTGCATCAAGGCGTTCTCCGAGACCGACCTGACCGAGGACTGCAAGAAGGTCGACGTGCCGACGCTGATCATCCACGGCGACGACGACCAGATCGTGCCGATCGTCGCGTCGGCGAACAAGTCGTCGAAGCTCATCAAGAACAGCGAGATGAAGGTGTATCCCGGCGCGCCGCACGGGCTGACCGCGACGCACCAGGACGAGTTCAACGCCGACCTGCTGGCCTTCCTCAAGGCCTGACGGTCTTCTTGAGCTGACGCCTCATCGAGTCGATCCAGGCGGGAGATGGTTGCTCAGGCAGCCGTCTCCCGCCTGGAGCATCTGTCGGGCCGGGACGAACGGGGTGCCACGTTCTGGCAGCTCCGCGTACGCCACGGGGCAGCCTGTCGTTAACCTTCGCGACGTGATCGGAACCTAGCGTCAGCCGAATGCAGGTCAGTCCACGGGTGAGCGCCGTCATTCCCACCTTCGGCCGGCCGGAGCTGGTGGTACGCGCGGTGCGCAGCGTACTGGCGCAGACCATGGCCGACCTGGAGGTCATCGTGGTCGTCGACGGCCCGGACGAGGCGACCGGCCAGGCGCTGGCCGGGCTCGGCGATTCCCGGTTGCGGGTGATCGAGCTGCCGGAGAAGGGCGGCGCGCAGAACGCCCGCAACACCGGCGTACGCGCAGCGACGGCGCCCTGGACGGCCATGCTGGACGACGACGACGAGTGGCTGCCGCAGAAGCTGGAAAAGCAGCTCGCCGCAGCGCAGGCCGCCACCGCACCGCGCCCGATCGTGGCGAGCCGCCTGCTGAACCGCACCCCACGCGCCGAGTACGCCATGCCGCGCCGGCTGCGCCAGCCGGGCGAGCCGTGGAGCGAGTACTTCACCGTCCGCCGGGGCCTGTTCCACGGTGAGGGCTTTATCCAGACCTCGACGATCATGGCCCCGACTGAGGTGCTGCGGCAGGTGCCGTTCGCCCCGAAGGTGCCCCGGATGCAGGAGATGGACTTGGTGCTGCGGGCGCTGGCCACTGAGGGCACCGAGCTGCTCTACGTCGAGGAGCCGCTGGTGATCTGGTACCAGGACGAGAACCGGCCGCGGATCACCTTCGAGGAGAAGTGGCAGCAGTCGCTGGACTGGCTGCGGCGCAACGAGTCGCTGGTGACCAAGAAGGCGTACGCGGCGATCGTGATGAGCGTCGTCAGCTCGATGGCGGCGCCGACGCACAGCCTCAAGGTGTTCTGGATGCTGCTGCGGGAAGCCCAGCGCAAGGGCCGGCCCGGGTTCATCGACTACGTGACCTTCCTGCAGATCTGGCTGATCCCGCCCGCCCTGCGGCGTACGCTGCGCGACAAGGCCTTGTCCAGAACCTCCAGTCCCCAGGCAGAGTTGGTGTGAGCGGTTCGGTCCTCATCTGGCGCAGCAGCATGCTGCCCGCCTCGGAAACGTTCGTCCGCGCGCAGGGCCTCGCCCTGACCTCATGGCAGCCGACCTTCGGCGGCGCGGTGAAGGTCGAATCGCCGGTCGCCGCCGACTCCGACCTGATCGTGTTCCCGGAGACGTCGGTCGGTCGCCGGGCCTTGCTGGCGCTCAAGCTCACCGGACGCTCGGCCCTGCTGCGGGCCACGCTGCGGCGGCTGCGCCCCGATCTGGTGCACGCGCACTTCGCCGGGGACGGGTGGATGATCAGCGCCGAGGCGGCCGAGTCGAAGATTCCGCTGATCGTCACCGTGCACGGCTACGACGTGACCCGGTTGCCCCGCGAGTCCGGACCGCGCGGCGTTCGCTACCGCCACCATCTGCGTACGGTGTTCGCCCGCGCGTCGCTGATCCTCGCCGTCTCCAGCTACATCCGCGACAGGACCATCGAGCTGGGGGCCGATCCGGCGAAGGTACGCGTGCACCACACCGGAGTCGCGCTCGACCCGGCGCCGCCCGCCGCTCTCGCCGAGAAACAGTGGGACCTGTTGTTCGTCGGCCGTTTCGTCGAGAAGAAGGGCGTCGACGACCTGCTCACCGCTGCCGCGCAGGTGCCTGGGAAGCCGCGGATGCTGCTGATCGGCGGCGGCCCCCTCGAAGGGCCGATGCGGCAGCGCGCCGCCGAACTGGGGCTCGACGCGACCTTCCTCGGCCCGCAGGACCCCGACGTCGTGCGCCGCAGCATGGCCGAGTCGCGGATCTTCGTGTCCCCGTCGAAGACCGCCGCCGACGGCGACAGCGAAGGCCTGCCCACGACGATCCTGGAAGCCGCCTCGCACGGGCTGCCCACGGTGTCCACCATGCACAGTGGCATCCCGGAAGCCGTGCGGCACAATGAGACCGGTCTGCTCGGTACGGAAGGCGACCCGGACGCGCTGGCGGCCAACCTGCGGCGGCTGCTCGCCGACCCCGCGTTGTGCGACGCGATGGGCGAGCGGGCGCGGGCGTACGTCGCGGAGCACTTCGACCTCGCCCGGCAGACCGCCGAACTGGAGAAGTTTTACGACTCGGTCGCCCGGCCGCGCTGACCGGATCCCGGCTGACGATCGACTTCCCTTCACGGCAGATGGGAACGAGTACGTCAGACCGAGGTGATTTCCAGCGCTGCGACGCCGGGGACACTGCCGACTCCGCCATAGCTGATTAAGGAGTGTCGGGCAGGGCCGCGTGTACGCGGTTGCGTCCGCCGCGTTTGGCCCGGTACAGCTCAGCGTCCGCGGACTTGACAAGTTCGTGCCACGTACCGCGCTGGGGCGGGAGTGCGGTGGCGACCCCGATGCTCACTGTCACGACGCCCTGGGCGACGCCTTCGTGCGGTTCGAGGATGGTCATGACCGCTCTTCGCAGGCGTTCGGCGGCTGCCACCGCTGCCTCGAGGTTCATCCCGGGCAGCACGACCGTGAACTCCTCGCCGCCGTACCGGGCGACCAGACCGGTGTCGCGTACCTGCCTGCGTACGGCGGCGGCGACCTGCTGTAGGCAGCGGTCGCCCGCCGTATGTCCATAGTGGTCGTTATATGACTTGAAATGATCTATATCGATCATCGCGACACTGAGGGGGGACGCTGTGACTTGTGCGCGTTGCCACGCGGCGTCGAGGACCTCTTCCAATCGTCGCCGGTTGGCAACGCCGGTGAGCGGGTCGGTGATGCTCAGTTGTTCGAGTCGCTCGTTAGCGATTCTGAGCAGGTCGTTGGTGACCGCCAGCTCTTCTGTCCGTTCAGCGACTTTGCGCTCCAGTGACGCGTACACCATGGCGTTGTCGAGCGAGACGGCGAGTTGGCCGGCGATGAGCCTGACCCCGTCGAGCCGTTCGGTGGCAAACGCGCTGCGGACGAGGCGGTTTTCCAGTAGCAGCACGGCCTGCAGCACTCCCCGGTTGACGATGGGGACGGCCAGCAGCGAGCAGCGGTCGACGTCGCCGAAGTATGGGTCGCGGGCGAAGCGGTCGTCGCGGGTGGCGTCGCTGACGACGAGCGGTTCACGTGTCCGTTGGACGTATCGCAGCACGGACATCGGCACCGTGGTGCGGCCGGTGCCATCACGGCTGTCGGGCGTGGGCAGCAGCCAGTCCTGCCGCTCGTCGCTCCACAGCATCAGGTGTACGCCGGTGGCCCCGGTCATCGCGCTGAGGACCTCGGCGACATACGAGTGGAGCCCTTCGACGCTGGTCTGGGAACTCAACTCCTGCGACGCGGACACGATGCCGAGCAGGTCGATCGCTCCGGTCGTGACCGTGGAGCGACGATGCGTAAGATCACCGGCTTGGTCGCCGTCGCCGCTGCTGACGGAATCGAGCTGGCCCTTCATGGTGGGATAGGCCCAATCGAGCTGGTAGGCCTTCGCCGTCGCGCCCCATGCGAGGTAGTCCTGGCGGGCCTGGATGAGCAGGTCATAGCCAGCGTGTTCGATGCCGTTTGCAAGATAGAAGCGGGCCGCGCGCTCTGCGATCAGTGCCCGATGCCAGGGGCGGCTACGATCGGCGACCTCGCGCCGTGCGGAGTCGAAGGCGAGCACGGCGGCACGGAAGTCGCCGACCGCCCAGGCCCGTTCGGCGTCGACCCACCGCAGCAGGTGCAGGAAGTTCTCCGGTGCGTCCACGGCGCGGGTGGCAAGCCACCGGATCACCTCGTCCAGTTCGGACAGCTGTCTGCCGCGTTGGCCGGAGTGGCTGGTGCGGACCTGGCCGGCAAGCGCCAACCCCCGCATCAGGTACGCCGTGGCAGTGGGGTAGCTGCCCAGGTCGGCTGGGAGCAGCGACATCGTCGCGGCGGTGTGCTGCGCCAGGGCGGGCGCATCGCCGAAGATGGCGGCTACGACCGACTGGCTGACATGTGCGTGCAGGATCGCGAGGGGGTTGTCGGCGTACTTGTCGATGGGTACCGCCTGCACGGCGGCGGAGGGGCTCTCGCCGCGCAGCACACCGAGCAGCCATCGGTAGATGTCGAGCGTCGTGCCGGTCTGCTCGTCGCCGTTGCGGCGGCTGAAGGCCTGCCCTGCCTCCACCTCGGCCACGGCGTCGCCCAACGATGGCGCGCAGTCCAGCATGCCTCGCACGGTCGTGTGATAGGTATAGCCGGCGTACACCATGTCGCCACCGGCGATCAGTCCCTCACGGGCCTGCCGAGCTGCCCGCACCCCGTTTTCGATCGGTTCGAAGCACCAGCTCAGGATCGCGTACAGGAAGCGGGTCTGCGAGGTCTCGGGCTCGTAGCCGCGGTCCTCGCTCAGAGTCAGGATCCGCCGTAACGCCTGGTACCCAGCGGAGTAGTCCGCATGCAGCGCTACCACGCCGAAGGCCGCGATACCGGCCGGGACGACCAGGGCGCGGCTCGCGCCGTGTTTGAGCCAGATACGCACGGCCTCCAGGCTTAGCCAGGCGTGCGTGGCCGGGTCGGGGAACAGGTAGGCCGCTGGCAGGGTCGCATCGATCATGCGGGCGGCGGTCAGCAACGTCGGTGTCAAGTCCGGCTGAGCGGGATCATCGGCATCCGGGGGGCGGCGCAGCCACTGATACAGGTACTCGAATTGACCGTCCAGTTCGGCGGGGAGTCGCTCGGTCGCCGGTACTTTGACGCCAAGCTCGCGTAACGACGCCAGGCCAAGGTTGAGTGCCTGCGCGTATCGGTTCCGGAAGGTCAGGCTGCGTACCTGCACCCCTGTCGCCGGCGCCCGCTGCCCGATGGACGGACCCAGCCCGACGATCGTGCGGTACTCGTCATCGGCCTCCTCCAGGCGCCCTATGCTGAACAGTGCGGCGTGGCGGCTGGTGTGCAACTCGATCAGCGTGGCGGTATCGCCAGGGTCGACGATTCGCAGGGCGGCCGTCAACAGCAGGTTCACCAGCGGATGGTCCCCGACCGAGGCGGCCCGTCGCGCTGCGCGTCGCAATAGCGCGACGACTTGACGTCGCTCCCCGGTATCGTCGACCGCGTCGATCACCGGCAGGTACTGCTCCGCGGCGATGGCGAACAACTCCGGCACGTCTGCAAGCCGGCGCGCCATAGCTATGTGCAGGGTGCGTCGCCGCCATGGGGCCAGCTCGTTCAGGATCGCCTCACGGATCCGGTCGTGGCGAAACCGCCTTGCCGCATGCCGACCGGGCTCGACCACCAAGAGGCCTTCGTCGAGCGGCGCTTGCAGAGTCTGTTCCACGACATCCGCCGACGCGCCGGTAGCGACTTGCAGCACGGCGACCTCGGTGCGCTCCCCGAGGCACGCCATCGCCTCGATCATCGCCCGCGACTCGGGAGGCATGGCGTCAACCCTCGTCGTCAGCAGCCTGGCAACATCGGACTGGCGCAGGTGAGCCAGCACGGCTTCTGGGTCCCACCGCCATCCGCCGGCGGTGACGGTCAGGACGCCGTCGCGGTGCAGCGCGCTGAGCAATTCCGCCATCTCGTACGGGTTACCGGATGTATACGGCTCGATTGCCTCGGCCAGGCCGGCCGCTGCGGCGGAGTCCACGTGCAGCATTTCGGCGACCATTGTCCGCTGACCGCGTACGGGAAGATTGTGGAGCCGAAGGTGCCGCACCGCGACTCGGTCACGCCATCGCGACAGCGAAGTGGTCAACGGATGCGCCTCGTCCAGGTCGTCCTCGCGGTACGTGCCCACCAGCAAGAGGCCATCGACGGGTTCGTCGGCCAGCACGAGGTCAACGAAGCCGAGGGCGGTGCGTCCCACCCATTGCAGATCATCGAGGAACATGACGACAGGACGTTTCCGCGAGGCGACTGCTCGCAGCACCTGCGCGCTAGTTCGTAGCGACCGCACGTGCGTGGTCAGTGGATCTCCCGGATCGGGCGGCACCTCCAGCAATGCCGCGAACTCCGGCCACGTCGCGGCCGCCAGACCCGCGTTCGGCCCGACCGCCGTCAGGATCCGTTCGCGGACCTCGGTGAGATCCTCCTCCGGCTCGGCCAGTAGCAGCCGACCCAGTGCACGAAACGCTTGATGGAGCGCGTCGAACTCAACAGCCCGCCGATGCTCGTCGAACTTGCCTGCTATGTACCAGCCATCACCGCCGGTCACCACGGGGCGTAGCTGATCGACCAGTGCCGTTTTGCCGACGCCCGGCGGGCCACTGATCAGAACTCCGTGGCATCGCCCGGCTAGTGGTGTGACATGAAACGTTGACCCGGTAATCGGATCGATGTGACTATATCGATGTTTGTGGTTTCTGTGTTGAGTGCGCGGAGGTATC
>NZ_JBFBAZ010000095.1:0-31114 GCF_040682475.1 Hamadaea sp. NPDC051192 | reverse complement strand
GTTCGCCGCGCCCATGGTGTACTCGTGCTCCTCGCCGAGCGCCCTGATCCAGTGCCGCCTAGGTGCGAGGTGGTCCAGCACCAGCGAGGCGCGAGGTGGTCCAGCGCCGGCGAGGCGCGAGGTGGTCCAGTGCCGCCGAGGCGCGAGGGGTGCCGGCCCCGGCGTGGGGGTGTATGTTGGAACGTGTTGGGAAACGTGTGGGCGTGTGGGGTGGGGTGAAGGGATAGGTGCTGGCGGCACAGCGGCAGTCCGCGATCCTCGACGCAGTCCGTGCGACCGGGGGCGTACGCGTGGCCGACCTGGTGGACCGGTTCGGCGTGTCGGACATGACGATCCGCCGTGACCTGGAGATGTTGTCCGATCGTGGGCTGATCCTCAAGGTGCACGGGGGTGCGACGGCGCTGCGGCCGGGGGCCACCGAGGAGCCCGGTTTCGCCGCCAAGGCCGAGCTGCATCAGCGGCAGAAGGACGCGATCGCGGAGAAGGCCGCCGGGCTCGTCCAGCCGGGTACGGCGATCGCACTGTCGGCCGGCACGACGACTGCCCGGCTCGCCCAACGGTTGACCGCTGTCGAAGGGCTGACGGTGGTGACCAATTCGATCCCGGTCGCCGAACTCTTCCACCGCGCGGGCCGCCCGGACCAGACGGTCGTGCTGACCGGCGGCGTGCGTACGCCGTCCGACGCGTTGGTGGGGCCGATCGCGAGCGCGGCGGTCCGGAGTCTGCACGTCGACCTGCTGTTCCTCGGCGTACACGGGATGAGCGCCCGCGCCGGGTTCACCACCCCGAACCTGCTGGAGGCGGAGACCGACCGGGCGTTGATCGACTCCGCCCGGCGGACGGTCGTGGTGGCCGACTCCTCGAAGTGGGACGTCGTCGGCATCGCCACGATCGCCGATCTCGCGGCGGCGCAGGTGCTGGTCACCGATGATCAGCTGCCCGACGAAGCTCGCGAAGCCCTCACCCACGCCGAGATCGTCTGAAGCGCAACGTCGAGACCATGCGATGCGCGCCCCGAGATCGTGTGAAGCGCACGCCGAGATCATGTGAAGGAAAAGATGAAGCACACCTCGATCCGCTTGGCCGACGGCCGGGAGCTGATCTACTTCGACGAGGCCGACGACGCCGTACGCGCCACGGTGGACCAGCGGGATCTGGCCGCGCCCCCCGCGCCGACCCAGCTGCGGCGCGACCCGCTGACGGAGGAGTGGGTGGCGATCGCGAGCAGCCGCCAGGGCCGCCCGTTGCTCCCCCCGACCAGCGAGTGCCCGCTCTGCCCGTCGAAGCCCGACTATTTCACCGAGATCCCGGCCGACGACTACGACGTCGCGGTCTTCGAGAACCGGTTCCCCTCGTTCTCCACCAGCGCGCCGATCGAGCCGGGGAGCCTCTCGGGCGAGCCGCCAGAAGTGCGGTCAGACCTGAGCGACGGCTACCCGAGCACCCGGCCCGGCGTCGGCCGGTGTGAGGTCGTCTGCTTCACGCCGGACCACGAGTCGTCCTTCGGCAAGCTGCCGGAGAGCCGGGTGCGCACCGTCCTGGCGGCGTTGGCGCAGCGTACTGCCGAACTGTCCGAGGTGCCCGGCGTCGAGCAGGTCTTCTGCTTCGAGAATCGCGGGGTCGAGATCGGCGTCACGATGCACCATCCACACGGGCAGATTTATGCGTACCCCTATGTGACGCCGAGGACCCGGCAGCATCTCGCGGCCGCGCGCCGCCACCTCGCCGCCACGGGCCGCAACCTCTACGCGGACGTCCTGGCCGCGGAGATCGCCGACGGTGCGCGCGTGCTCGCGCGCAACGACCACTGGACCGCCTTCGTGCCGGCCTTCGCGCGCTGGCCGTTCGAGGTCCATCTCGCGCCGCACCGCCAGGTCCCGGACCTCGCCGCGCTGTCCGACGAGGAGCGCGAGGCCGCGGCCCCGCTGTGGCTTTCACTGGTACGCGGTTTCGACGCACTCTTCAACGGCGCTGACCGCACTCCTGGCGGCTCGCGCGAGCACTCCCCGGCTATGCCGTACATAGCGGCCTGGCATCAGGCGCCGGTACGCGAGGACCGTGAGCTGGCTTACCTGCACCTGCAGCTGTTCAGCATCCGGCGCGGGCCGGGGAAGCTGAAGTACCTGGCCGGTTCGGAGTCGGCGATGGGCGCGTTCGTCAACGACATCCCGCCGGAGGAGGCCGCGGCCGCGCTCCGGGCCGCAATCCAGGCGACCTTGTCGTAGGTCCCAGCTAGTGTCGGGGGCATGCGACCGCTGCATGTCACGCTGCCCGACGCCGTCCTGAGTGTGCGCCACTTCGGGGAGGGCGCGCCTGGTCGTGGGTTCCTGCTGGTCCATGGGCTGGCTTCCAACGCGCGGCTGTGGGACGAGACGGCGGCCGCCCTGGTGGCGGCAGGTCACCCGACCTGGGCCGTGGACCTGCGAGGGCACGGCGACTCGACGCTGCCCGACAATGGTTTCGACACGGCGACCGCCGCGACCGACCTCGCGGCGGTCTGCGCCGCGCTCGACCTGCGGTCGGTGATCGCGGTCGGGCAGTCCTGGGGCGGCAACGTCGTCGTGCGGTTCGCCGCCGAGTATCCGGATCTGGTGTCGGCGGTGGCGCTGGTCGACGGCGGCTGGATCGACCTGGCCGGTGAGTTCGCCGACTGGGCCGACTGCGAGCAGGCGCTGCGGCCGCCGTCGGTGGACGGGATGCGGGCCGGCGACCTGGAGGCGTACCTGCGGAAGGCGCATCCCGACTGGTCCGACGCCGCCGTCTCGGCCACGGCGTACAACCTGCGTGAGCTGCCGGACGGGACGGTCGAGCGGCGGTTGCCGATCCCCCGGCACATGGAGATCGTCCGGGACATGTGGGACCACCCTGTCTGGGACTGGCTACCCCGGATCACGGCGCCGACTCTGCTGCTCCCGGCGCTGCCCAACGACCCCGTCCGCGCGGAGCGTACGCGCGCCCGGGTCGACCGGGCCGCCGCCGCGCTGCCCGACGCCCGGGTCCAGGCGTACGCCGGCGGCGACCACGACCTGCATGCCCAACGGCCCAAGGAACTGGCCGCCGATCTGCTGAGCCTGGCGGGGTGAACCGATGACCGAGCTGATCGTCCTCATGGGATCGGGCGAGACGACGCCCACCATGATCAAACCGCATCGAGCGATCCTCGACCGCGTCGGCGACGCTCCCGCCGTCCTGCTCGACACTCCTTACGGCTTCCAGTCCAACGCCGACGACATCTCCGCGCGGGCGGTGGCGTACTTCAAGGCCAGCGTGGGCCGCGACATCGGCGTCGTCTCCTGGCGCCGCCGCGACCTGCCGGCCGTCGAGGCCGAACGGGCGCTGACCACGATGCGGCAGGCCGAGTGGCTCTTCGCCGGTCCCGGCTCCCCCACGTACGCACTGACGCACTGGCGGGACACGCCGATCCCGGGCCTGATCACGAAGTCGAAGGTCGTCGTCTTCGCCAGTGCCGCGGCGCTGACCCTCGGGTCCCACGCCATTCCGGTCTACGAGATCTACAAGGCCGGGCTCGATCCGCACTGGGTTCCGGCGCTCGACATCTTCCGCGAGCTGACCGGCGTACCGGCGGTGATCATCCCGCACTACGACAACGCCGAGGGCGGCCACCACGACACCCGGTTCTGCTATCTCGGCGAAGGCCGGCTCGCCCGGATGGAGCAGTGGCTCCCCGAGGAATCGGTGATCGTCGGCATCGACGAGCACACGGCCGCCCTCGTCGACCTTCCGAGCGGATCGGTGCAGGTCGTCGGCCAAGGCGGGCTGACCTTGCGGCGACGCGGCGAGAGCCGGGTCTACCCCACCGGCAGTACGCTGCCGCTGGAGGCGCTCGCCGACACCACGGCCGCGGCCGCTGTCGCTCCCCCAGCCCCGGCATCGCCCACGGAACCGCTCGCCGACCCCGGCGCCGCCTCCGTCGGCGAAGTCGCCGACGCGCTCAACGCCCGGTTCGCCACCGCGCTCGCCGCCCAAGACGTGCAGGAATGCGTCGCCATCGCGCTCGAACTGGAGACCGCGATCGACGACTGGGCGGCCGACACCAACGTCTCCCCCGACCACGAGCACGCCCGCAGCCTCCTGCGCGGCATGATCGTGCAGCTCGGGCAGTTGGCGACCGACGCACACGAGGCGATCCCCGCCCTGCTGACCTCCGTACGCGCCGCCCGCGAGCTGGCCCGGGCCAACCGGGACTTCGCGATGGCCGACGCCCTCCGGGACGCGCTGACCGGAGCCGGCTTCACCGTCCAAGACCAACGCCTCACCTGACCACCCCCGCACAAGCAGACGAGGCCTGGCCAGGACTGGCACAAGGACGCGCACAGGGGCCCGGATAAGGGACGGGGCGGACTCCCATCGGAGCCCGCCCCGGGGAAGGGACAGCAGGTGAATTCACTTCGGGTGAGTGCGGCTGGCTCCGCCCTCACTATTCGTAACGAATCACCCAAACCGGAGTAACGCGGTCAGGCCGAGAGTCGCTTGGCCAGGTTCGTGTCGAGGGTGTTCATGAACTCCTCGGTGGTCTGCCACGGCGCGTCCGGCCCGATCAGCAGGGCGAGGTCCTTGGTCATCGCGCCGCCTTCGACGGTGTCGATGATGACCTGCTCCAGCGTGTCGGCGAACTCGGTGACCGCCGGGGTGCCGTCGAGCTTGCCCCGGTGGGCCAGACCGCGCGTCCAGGCGAAGATCGACGCGATCGGGTTGGTCGAGGTCTTCTGGCCCTTCTGCCACTGCCGGTAGTGCCGGGTGACGGTGCCGTGGGCCGCCTCGGCCTCGACCGTACGCCCGTCCGGCGTCATCAGGACGGAGGTCATCAGGCCGAGCGAGCCGAAGCCCTGGGCGACGATGTCGGACTGGACGTCACCGTCGTAGTTCTTGCAGGCCCAGACGTAGCCGCCTTCCCACTTGAGCGCGGCGGCGACCATGTCGTCGATCAGCCGGTGCTCGTAGGTCAGGCCCTTGGCGTCGAACTCCGCCTTGAACTCGGCCTCGAAGACCTCGGCGAAGATGTCCTTGAACCGGCCGTCGTACGCCTTGAGGATGGTGTTCTTCGTCGACAGGTAGACCGGGTAGTTCCGGAGCAGGCCGTAGCTGAACGAGGCGCGCGCGAAGTCGCGGATCGAGTCGTCGTAGTTGTACATGCCCATGGCGACGCCGCCGCCGGGGAAGTCGGCGATCTCGAACTCCATCGGCTGGCTGCCGTCGGCCGGGGTGTAGGTGACGGTCACCTTGCCGGGGCCGGGGACCACGAAGTCGGTCGCCTTGTACTGGTCGCCGTGCGCGTGACGGCCGACGACGATCGGCTTGGTCCAGCCCGGGACGAGCCGCGGCACGTTGCTCATGATGATCGGCTCGCGGAAGATCACGCCGCCGAGGATGTTGCGGATCGTGCCGTTCGGCGACCTCCACATCTTCTTCAGACCGAACTCCTCGACGCGCGCCTCGTCGGGCGTGATCGTCGCGCACTTGACGCCGACGCCGTGCTGCTTGATGGCGTTGGCCGCGTCGATCGTGACCTGGTCGTCGGTCGCGTCACGGTGCTCGATGCTGAGGTCGTAGTAGTGCAGGTCGACGTCGAGATAGGGCAGGATCAGCTGCTCTCGGATCTGCTTCCAGATGATCCGGGTCATCTCGTCGCCGTCGAGCTCGACGACCGGGTTGGTCACCTTGATCTTCGCCATGGCGCCGGGCGCTCCCCTCGGAGGTGTTGGCAAGTCGCATTAACAGTACGAGCGTACTGCCATTGACTCCGAGGTGCCGACCGGGGGCGGGAACCCCGCCAGGATCACACCCCCAAATCGGCCGAAACCCGCTCAGGCGCCCCAGTTCACCTCGCCCCGACCGGCGTCCTGGAGGGCGGCGTTAGCCTGGGAGAACGGGCGGGAGCCGAGGAAGCCACGGGGATTCATCGGGCTGGGGTGCCCCGCCTCGACGACCACGTGGTTCGGGTTGCGGACGAGGGCCGCCTTCTTCCGGGCGTAGCTGCCCCAGAGCAGGTAGACGACCCGGTAGGGCGACTCGTTGACGGCCTTGATCGCGGCGTCGGTGAAGGACTCCCAGCCCTGGTCGGCGTGGCTGGTGGGCTTGCCTTCCCGCACGGTCAGCACCGCGTTGAGGAGCAGTACGCCCTGCTGCGCCCAGCGGGTCAGGTCGCCGTTCGGCGGCGGCGTCACGCCGAGGTCTTCCTGGATCTCCTTGTAGACGTTCCGCAGCGACGGCGGAACCGAGACGCCCGGCCGGACGCTGAAGCTGAGCCCATGTGCCTGGCCCCGCTTGTGATAGGGATCCTGCCCCAGAATCAGCACCCGGGTCTGCGCCGGCGCGCACAGCCGGAAAGCCGCGAACAGATCGTCGAGGGGCGGATACACCGTCTGGGTGGCGTACTCAGACTCCACAAAGGACGACAGGCGTCCCACGGCCTCCAGGTCGAGGTGTGGCTTCATGACGTCCCGCCACTCACCAGGCAGCAGTTCAACGAGGTCAAGTCCCATAGCCCGACACCCTACCGTCCACCCCCGACAAGCAGATGGGGGCGGAGAGCCCGCCCCCATCCACGGTACGTCAGAGGCTGACGATGTCCGCCTGCTTGGCCCGGACGGCCTCAGCGGCCTCCTTGAGCCCGGCCAGCTCCGAGTCCGTCAGCGCGGTCTCGACGACGGACTTGATGCCGGAGGCGCCGATGGCCGCCTCGACACCCAGGTAGACCCCGTTGATGCCGTACTCACCGTCGACCCAGGCGCAGACCGGCATCACGGCGCCGCTGTCCTCGGCGACCGCCTTGGCCATGCGGGCCGCGGCCGCCGACGGCGCGTAGTACGCCGAGCCGGTCTTGAGCAGCGCCACGACCTCGGCGCCGCCGTTGCGCGTACGCACGACCAGCTCCTCGATCTTCTCCGCGGGCAGGAGATCGGTGAGCGGCTTGCCGTCGACGGTGCACTGGGACGGGACCGGGACCATGGTGTCGCCGTGCGAGCCGAGGGTCAGCGTCTTGACCGACTTCACCGGGACGTCGAGGGTCTCGGCGACGAAGTTCGTGAAGCGCGCGGTGTCGAGCATGCCGGCCTGGCCCATGACCCGGTTCTTGGGGAACTGGGTGGCGATCTGGGCGAGGGCGGTCATCTCGTCGAGCGGGTTGGAGACGACGATGACGACGGCGTTCGGGGCGTGCTTGGCCACCTGCTCGGCGACGCCACGGACGATCTTGGCGTTGACGCCCAGGAGGTCCATGCGGCTCATGCCGGGCTTGCGCGGCAGGCCGGCGGTGATCACGACGATGTCGGAGTCGGCGATCGCCTCGTAGCCCTCGCCGTTCGGGCCGGTCGTGACGCCGACGATCTTGGTCTCGAAGCCTTCGATCGGGCGGGACTGGTTCATGTCCAGCGCGAGGCCCTCGGGCTTGCCCTCGACGATGTCGGTGAGCACCACCGTCTCGAAGACGTCGTACTCCGCCAGGCGCTGCGCGGTCGTCGAGCCGTAGAAGCCGGCGCCGACGACGGTGACCTTCTTGCCCATTGTTCAGACCTTCCCAAAACTGCGGCCCACGGGCTCGCATCCTCACGTTCACGACCGGCGATGCCGGACGTCTCGCACCATAGCCCCGCGGCCCGGTCCGGGGCCGTCCGGGTCCGGTTCGTGTGTTCTTCAGTGGTACGCCCACCGCAGCATACGAAGCCGCCGCCCGGCGCCAGGGGGTTCCGGCGTGGGCGGCGGCTTTCGATATCGGGGGTGATATCGGGGGGTGATCTTCGGGGGTTACGTCAGCTGCAGCTGGTCGCGATCCCGTGCGACTTCAGCCACGAGGCGGGGTTGATCTGGCCCCACATGCCCTTCCACACCTCGAAGTGCAGGTGCGGGCCGGTCGAGTCGCCGGTGGAGCCCTCGTACCCGATGACCTGGCCGGGGGTGACCTTCTGGCCGGCCTTCACCGCGGTCTTGTTCATGTGCGCGTAGTGGGTGTAGGTCCCGTTGCCGTGGTCGATCAGCACCGAGATGCCGTAGCCGGAGTAGTTCCAGCCCGCGGCGACCACAGTGCCCGCGCCGACCGCGTGCTCGGGGGTGTTCTCGGCGGCGGCGAAGTCGATCCCGGCGTGCAGTACGCCCCATCGCTGCCCGTAGCAGGAGGTGACCTGCGCTCCGGGAAGCGGGCTGACCCAGGCGGCGGCCTTCTTGGCCTCCGCTGCCTTCTTGGCGGCGGCGGCTTCGGCGGCCTTCTTCGCGTCCGCCGCCTTCTTCGCGGCGTCGGCCGATGCCGAAGCGGAAGCCGATGCCGAAGCGGCTGCGTCCCGCGCCGACCGGTCGGCGATCATCGCGGCGGCGTTCCGGGAAGAGTCCAAAGCGTCAGCTGATGTGGGGGTTGTGGGGGTGGTGGAGAGGTTCGCCGCGGCGAGCCCTACTCCGGTGATGCCGGCAAGCGCCGTGACCACAATGACCTTGCGGCTCTTGCTGGCGAGGCCGCCCCGAACCCGGGTGACGAGGTACGCCATCCGGCGTCGCCCAGCGTCCAGAACGGTCTTCGAATTATCCTCAGGCACCAATGCCTCCCTCGGTCCTCGTTGACACGAGGCCCAAGATTGCCTGGTCAGAGCCCTAGTGGCGACCCTTAGGGGTAACGGGTATCCGGGGAAATCGCCCATTTCCCCAGAATTTATTTCAATACCATGGCATGACCTGAGTCACAGTGATGCCTGTGACTATCATCACTTCGAATCAGACATCGGGGCGTTCGGCGGGCAGCCTTGGGCAAGCCGGGGAGCAGCAAAAACGCCCACACCGAAACGGTGTGGGCGAATGTGGTCGAGAGGCCTAACTGAAGATGTTCTCCATCTCGAGCTTCAGATCGACGCCGTGCTGCTTGAACCAGGCGACCGGCTCGACGGCTTCGCCGTTGACGTGGATCTCCAGGTGCAGGTGCGGTCCCGTCGACTGGCCGGTGTTGCCGACGAGCGCGATGACCTGACCGGCCTTCACGTGGTCGCCCGCCTTGACCAGCAGCTGCGAGGAGTGGCCGTACACAGTGGCCAGACCGTTTCCGTGGTCGATCATGACCATGTTCCCGTATCCGCCGCGCCATTCGGCGATGACCACGGTGCCGTCGTGGACGGCGGTGAACGGCGTGCCTTCCGGCGCGGCGAGGTCGACGCCCTTGTGCGGGCGGCCCCAGCGCATGCCGAAGTTGGAGGTGAACTCGTAATCGTGCAGCGGCAGCAGCCAGGCGTCGGACGCGGCGACGGTCGTGGAGGCCAGCCCGGCACCACCGGTGCGGTCGTTACGGCTGGTCTGATCGGCGGCGGCGTTACGCTCCTGCGCGAGAGTCCCACTGTCGGTGCTGTCGAGTGCTGCTGCGTTGGCCTTCTGGTCGGGCATCGCGGCGCCGGCGCCCAGCGCGACGATTCCGGCTCCGACCAGGGCGGTGGTGACTACGCCGACGTATCGGCTGCGGGGGGGCGTCGGGACGCGGCGGCGTCCTCGATACTTATCGCGCTCTCGTAGCGGCTCTGGCCGGTACTGCAACGCAAACACCCTCCGTCGATGTGGCCCGGTGGCGTTCTCCGGACCCGACCACCTCGGTGAATTTCAGGTGATCCTGACCTTGTGCATCGGTAGCGCAGTCAAAGGCACTGCGGGACAACGTAGCGAACCCCTAGGGGTTCACACAAGCTCCGATGCGTGATCAACATACGGACAGTGCGAGTGTGCGACACGAAGTGTCCGAGTCCGACACTATTAGGCAGGAAAATCGTTGATTACTCTCCGTCGCATTTGGAGAACCCTGCGGTAGCTTCCGACCGGCTTACCAGTCAAGGCTTCCGCAGGTTACCGTTCGTTAAGGCCCGCGACGGACGGCGGGCAGGCCGAGAGGGTGGAAGCAAATGTCGGATCCCATCAGGGTGGTCGTCGCCAAGCCGGGCCTCGACGGGCACGACCGGGGAGCCAAGGTGGTGGCGCGGGCACTGCGCGACGCCGGCATGGAGGTCGTGTACACCGGGCTGCACCAGACGCCGGAACAGATCGTGCAGACCGCCATCCAGGAGGACGCCGGCGCGATCGGCCTGTCCGTACTCTCCGGCGCGCACCTCACCTTGTTCCGCCGGGTCGTGGAACTGCTGAAGGAACGCCAGGCGACCGACATCGTCGTGTTCGGCGGCGGCATCATCCCGGACGCCGACATCCCCGAGCTGGAGTCGCTCGGCGTCGCCAAGATCTTCACCCCCGGCGCGACCACTCAGTCCATCGTCGACTGGGTCCGCGCCCACGTCCCCACCACCGTGAGCTGACCGCCCGGAGCGGGTCACTCCCGATTCCGGCCCGGCCAGAACCGTGGAAAGCACAAAAGGGAGGAGCCGGACGCACCCCTCACACGTCCGGCTCCTCATATGCACGACGCCCCGCCGCCACCCCTCGACCGACAGGGCATCGGCCGTTTTACCTTGTCAGAGCCACCCCTCAGTGCTCCGACATCCACTTCAACGAGGCCTGACCGGGCGGGTTACGCGGCCCGAGAAAAAAGATCCGGCGGATGTTCCGGCCCGGCTGTGCCGCCGAGCGGCTGGGCGTACGCCGGTCGACGTGGGGTGATGCGGCCGGCTGTGGGATCGTGCACATATGGGTACCCGAACGGCCGTTCGGGAGGGGGGCGGAAGCTAGGCTGCCGCTTAAGATGGCCCGTCTCATCAGGCGACGGGCTCCCCAGACGGACGGAACGGGACGCTTACGTGGACCTGTACGAGTACCAGGGGCGCGACGTCTTCGAGAAGCACGGGTTGCCCGTGCTCGGCGGCGGCGTGGCGGCGACCCCCGAAGAGGCCCGGACGATCGCCGAGCGCCTTGGCAAGAGCGTGGTTGTCAAGGCTCAGGTGAAGGTCGGTGGCCGAGGCAAGGCCGGTGGCGTGAAGCTGGCGGCGACGCCGGACGAGGCCTTCGACCGCGCGAACGACATCCTCGGCATGGACATCAAGGGCCACACGGTCCACAAGGTGATGCTGGCGGAGACCGCCGACATCGCCGACGAGTACTACTTCTCCTACCTGCTCGACCGGGCCAACCGGACCTTCCTCTGCATCGCCAGCGTCGCCGGCGGCATGGAGATCGAGCAGGTCGCGCACGAGACGCCGGACAAGGTCGTCAAGCGCCCGATCGACGCGACCGTCGGCGTGACGCCGGAGATCGCCCGCGAGATCGTGACCGCCGGGCAGTTCCCGGCGGAGGTGGCCGACCAGGTCGCCGACATCGCCGTGAAGCTGTGGCAGACCTTCGTCGCCGAGGACGCCACGCTGGTCGAGGTCAACCCGCTCGCCAAGACGGCCGAGGGCAAGGTGCTCTGCCTCGACGCCAAGGTGACGATGGACGAGAACGCCGGCTTCCGCCACCCCGATCACGAGGCGCTGGAGGACAAGTCGGCGGTCGACCCGCTGGAGCAGGCCGCCAAGGCCAAGGACCTCAACTACGTCAAGCTCGACGGCGAGGTCGGCATCATCGGCAACGGCGCGGGCCTGGTCATGTCGACCCTCGACGTGGTCGCGTACGCCGGTGAGGAGTTCGGCGGCGTCAAGCCCGCGAACTTCCTCGACATCGGTGGCGGCGCGAGCGCCGAGGTGATGGCGAACGGTCTGGAGATCGTGCTGTCCGACCCGGCCGTCAAGAGCGTGTTCGTGAACGTCTTCGGCGGCATCACCGCCTGCGACGCGGTCGCCAACGGCATCCTGCAGGCGCTGGCCCTGCTCGGCGAGCGCGGCGAGAGCGTCACCAAGCCGCTGGTCGTCCGGTTGGACGGCAACAACGCGGAGGCCGGCCGGGCGATTCTGGACGGCGCGAACAACCCGCTCGTAGAGCGGGTCGACACCATGGACGGCGCCGCCAAGCGCGCCGCTGAGCTCGCCGCAGTGGGGGCATGACATGGCCATCTGGCTCACCAAGGACTCCAAGGTCATCGTCCAGGGCATGACCGGCTCCGAGGGGTCGAAGCACACCCGCCGGATGCTGAAGGCCGGGACGAACATCGTCGGCGGCGTGAACCCGCGCAAGGCGGGCACGACTGTCTCGTTCGCCGAAGGCGAAGCCGGTCAGCACAGTGACGGCACCGAGGTACCGGTCTTCGCGACCGTGGCCGACGCCATGGCCGCCACCGGTGCCGATGTATCTGTGATTTTTGTTCCTCCCGCCCACACCAAAGCGGCCGTGATCGACGCGATCGACGCCGGCATCGAGCTGGCCGTCGTCATCACCGAGGGCGTACCGGTCCACGACAGCGCCTCGTTCTGGGCGTACAACGTGGCCAAGGGCGCCAAGACCCGGATCATCGGCCCGAACTGCCCCGGCATCGCGTCGCCCGGCGCGAGCAACGCGGGCATCATCCCGGCCGACATCGCCGGCTCCGGCCGGATCGGCCTGGTCAGCAAGTCCGGCACGCTGACCTACCAGATGATGTTCGAGCTGGCCGACATCGGCTTCTCCACCTGCGTCGGCATCGGCGGCGACCCGGTCATCGGGACCACGCACATCGACGCGCTCGCGGCCTTCCAGGAGGACCCGGAGACCGAGGCCATCGTCATGATCGGCGAGATCGGCGGCGACGCCGAGGAGCGGGCGGCCGAGTTCATCAAGGCCAACGTGACCAAGCCGGTCGTCGGTTACATCGCCGGCTTCACCGCGCCGCCCGGCAAGACCATGGGTCACGCGGGCGCGATCATCTCCGGCTCGTCCGGCACCGCCGAGGCGAAGAAGGCGGCCCTCGAGGCCGCCGGGGTCAAGGTCGGCAAGACCCCCTCGGAGACGGCCCGCCTGATGCGCGAGATCATGGGTCGTTAGTTCAACGGGTACGCCTGAAGGAGCCCCCGGTGCCGTCATCCGGCGCCAGGGGCTCCTCGCGTTCGCCTAGTAATTCGAGTTGTTGCTGCTGAAGACGCCCGCGCAGAGCGCGATGAGACCACCGATCACGGCGATCGCGGTGAGCGCGATGCCGAGCCAGAAGGCGACCTTGCCCAGAGTGGCGTCGCTGTTGGTCTTCTTGGCCTCGTTCATCGAGAGCCAGCCGAACAGGATGCCCAGCGGGGCACAGCAGACCACGCCGAGGACGATGCCCAGGATGCCGAAGAGCATCGTGTTGTTCTTGCCCGGGGCTACCGGAGTGACCGGCGCCTGATAGGGCGGCGGGTACTGCTGCCCGCCCGGCGGCTGCCCGTACGGCGATCCGCCCGGTGGTGGCGGCGTACCGGGTGGCTGGTAGGCCGAACTCTCGTAGATCGATCCACCGCCGGTGGTCGGCGCCTGATATCCCCCACCCGCGTTCGGGTCGTACCCGCTACCGGTGCTGGGTGGTTCGTAACCGCCGGCCGCGCCGGAGGTCGGGGTGGCGCCCGTGTCGCCGTCGTTGCCGGAGGAGCCGCTCGGGGGCTCGTAGGGCGAGGGCGTCGGGTTCTGGTCCGTCATGCCTGCCTACCTCCTCGCCAGATAGACGATCCAGTAGATGATCGCGGCCACGGTGACCACAGCGCCGATGACCATGGCGGTGGTGCCGAGACCCGTGGACTTGCCGACTTTGCGGGCCTGATCGCGGGAGAGCTTGCCGAGGATGATGCCGATGATCCCGCCCGCCACGCCGCCACAGCAGATGCTGACGATGATGCCCAGCACGCCGAAGAGGGTCGAATTGTCCCGCCTGGCCGGCTGCACCGGCATGGGTGGCGGCACCGGCTGCGGCGCGTCATACGGTCCAGTCACCAGGCTCTCCCTCGTTGCGATCAGTAATCGACCTTGAGCAGAGCGTAAAGCCGACACAGCGGACGCGTGAGTACTTTGTGGTTATCGAGTTGCTCTTGTGGTTAGGTTGGCGCTGATGGCAGGCACCCCGGACGAAGAGACGCTGGCGGCGGCGGAGGCGAGGCACCTGTCGCTGCGCGAGACCGTCGCGTTCGATCTCCATCAGCCGGCCGGGCCGTCCGATGCCGACGGGACCCGGGTTCCGCGGCAGAGCGCGCGCGGTCGCGCGGCGATGGCGACGACGCGACGCGTACGCCCGTTGCCGTGGCCCCGGGCGATGGCGGCAACCGTGGTGAACGCCCTGCTCGCGGCGTTGACGGCGGTGCTGCCGGTAACCCTGCTGACCGCCGGTGCGCTGCTCGCCGCGAATCAGCCTGTCAGCACGGCGACGAGCGTACGGGTGGGGTTGGCAGGCTGGCTGCTCAGTCTCGGTGTGCCACTTCGGACCGACCTCGGGACGCTGACCCTGGCGCCGCTGGCGCTCGGCGCGCTGGCGTGCTGGCGGCTCTTCCGGGCCGGGGTGCACACGACTCGGGCGCTCGGCGCGCGCGGCAGCCGGGATCTGCGCCGAGTCGGCCAGATCGGGCTGCTCCTCGGCGTGGCGTACGCCGTCCTCACCGGACTGTCCGGCTGGTTCGTCGACGCCGGGGCGATCGGGGTCGCTCCCCTGCGCGCGGCACTGCACGGCCTGGTCGCTGGAGCGATCTTCGCCGCACTCGGTGCGCTGCGGGCCACTGGCGCCATCGCGGTCGTCGCTCGACGCGTACCCAAAGTGATTCGAGACGCGACGCGGACCGGCGGCGTGGCCGCGCTGCTGGTGATCGGCGCGGGCGCGGGCGTGACCGGCGTGGCGGTGGCGCTGCACGGCGGCGACGCGAACGCGATCCTCGCGGGCTATCGGACGGATGTGGCCGGGCAGGCCGGCGTGACCCTGGTGAGCCTGGCGCTGGCCCCGAACATGGCCGTGTGGGCGGCCGCCTACCTGCTCGGACCTGGTTTCGCCTTCGGACCGGCCGGCGTGGTGCGGGCCTCCTTCGTCGGTCTCGACGACGTACGCCTCCCGGCGCTGCCCGCGTTCGCGGCGATGCCGGAGAGCGCCCTCGGCGGGCTGGCCAACGCCGTGCTGGGATTGCCGCTACTGGCCGGGATCGCGGCGGGCTGGCTGCTGACCCGGCGGCGGTTGCGCCCACGCGACGGGGTCATCCCGGAGGTGCGGTGGGGGCACCTGCTGACCGGCTCGATCCTCGCCGGTCCGGTGGCCGGGCTGGTGCTGGGGCTCGCCGCGGCCGTCGCGAGCGGGCGGCTGACCACCGCGATCGGCCAGGTCGGACCGGTGCCGCTCAGTGTGGCCTTGATGGGCTCGGGGGTGACCGCCCTGGGCTGCCTCATCGGCGCGCTCGGGACGCGCCCGCTCTACGAAGCCCGGCGACGCATCGCGGCGGAATAGAAACAGCGGGCGACCGGAGGGCCGCCCGCTGTATCAGGTACGCGATCAGCGGTTCACGGCGTAGATGATGTTCCAGATGATCCCGAGCGCGACGCAGACGTAGCCGATGATGGCCAGGGTCGGCTTGTTGCCGTGCTTGTTCGCCTGGACGTGCGACAGGATCGCGAACACGAGGCCGATGGGTCCGCAGCAGATCAGACCGATCACGATGCCGAGCACACCGAAGAGGGTGGTGTTGTCCTTACCGGCCGGAGCAGCCGGCTGCGGGACGACGGGCTGGGTCATAAGGGGTTCTCCTTAGCTTGTCAGCCCCATCAATGGGGCACGCGGGATTGTAATCATGTCCTGCAACAGTTGTGACCCCTGTTTTACAAGTAAATCTGTGGGGCTGCTGTGAAAACACGGCAGAGCGACCGGAGATCGGACGAATCCCCGGCCGCCCCTGGCCACTCGCTCAGTAGTTGTCGACGACCTGGTCGTGCAGGTTGTCATTCCAATGGGTGGTGAAATTGCACAGCGCGCCGAGAAGCGCGATGACCCCGAGCACGATGCCCACCCAGCCGAGCCATTTCATGCTGGCGCGGTGCTGCTTGACCCGTTGCAGATGCAGGATGCCCAGGATCACGGCGGGGATGCCGCCCAGGAACGGCGCGCCGTCCAGGAACCAGCAACAACAGCAGCCGGTGCCGATGATGCCGAAGATCAGGGCGAGCCAGCCCAGGACGTTGTTCGGGCCGCCCATCCGGTTCATCATCGAGTTCGGATCGCCCGGGGGCGGAGACGCCGGCGGGGCGTACGTGGGCTGGCCGGGCGTCGCGTAACCGCCCCGGGGCTGGCCCTGACCATAGCCTCCCTGCGGTTGGCCGTAACCGCCCTGCGGCTGGCCGTAACCGCCGGCCGGCGGAGTCGTCTGCGGTACCGGCGGAGGCGGCGGAGGGATGTCCGGCGTGCTCGACTGCCCCACCGGATCCGGCGCGGCCACCGGTTCGGGCGCGGCGGGCGGCACGGCCCACGAAGCCTCGTGAGCGCCCGCACCCGTCGGCGTGTCGGGCGTGTCGGGCGTACCGGTTGTGCGCTCCGGCTCCGGTGTGTCCGGTGAGGTCACGGCAACCTCCTCCTGGCGGTCTTAGCCAACTTTGTGGCGTTTTGCCCAACATAGGGCACTTCATCGACCTGGGTCCGCGAAATCGCAGATACCGGGCCGGATAGGGTTTGCCGGTGACCACTCGCAGCCCTCGCAGACTCGTGGTGCTGATCTCCGGTTCGGGCTCCAACCTCCAGGCGCTCCTCGACGCGTGCGCCGATCCGGCGTACGGGGCTGAGGTCGTGGCCGTCGGAGCGGACCGGGACGGCATCGCCGGGCTCGATCGGGCCGCCGCGGCCGGCGTACCGGCCTTCGTGCACAAGGTCGCCGATCATGCCGACCGGGTCGCCTGGGATCAGGCGCTCACCCAGTCCGTCCGGGCGTACGAGCCGGACCTGGTGATCAGTGCCGGCTTCCTGAAACTCGTCGGCAAGGCGTTCCTCACGGAGTTCGGCGGCCGTTACATCAACACGCACAACGCGCTGCTGCCGTCGTTCCCGGGCATCCACGGCCCGCGCGACGCCCTGGCGTACGGCGTGAAGGTCTCCGGCGCCACGTTGTTCGTCGTCGACGACGGCGTGGACACCGGGCAGATCATCGCGCAGGTGGCGGTGCCCGTCCTCGACGACGACACCGAGGAGACGCTCACCGAGCGGATCAAGGAAGCCGAGCGGGCACAGCTCGTGGAGTACGTCGGGCGCATGGCCCGCAACGGTTGGACCATCTCTGGACGAAAGGTGACAGTCGGGTGACCATCGAGGCCGCCGCCGAGCGTAAGCCGATCAAGCGGGCGCTGATCAGCGTCACGGACAAGTCGGGGCTGGAGGGCCTCGTGAAGGCGCTGCGCCAGGCGGGCGTGGAGATCTTCGCGACCAGTTCCACCGCTGCCTTCCTGGAGACCGTGGGTCCGCCGGTCCACCGGGTCGAGGACCTCACCGGGTTCGGCGAGGCGTTGGGCGGCCGGGTCAAGACCCTGCACCCGAACGTCCATGCCGGGCTGCTGGCCGACACGACCAACCCCGAGCACGTCGCCGAGCTGGAGAAGCTGGGTATCGAGCCGTTCGACCTGCTGGTCTCGAACCTCTACCCGTTCCAGAAGACGGTGGCCTCCGGCGCGTCGCTGGAGGAGTGCGTCGAGAACATCGACATCGGCGGGCCGGCGATGGTCCGCGCGGCCGCGAAGAACCACAACAGCGTCGCGGTCGTCGTCGCGCCGCAGGACTACACGGTCATCCACGCCGCGCTGAAGCTGGGCGGCTTCTCGCTCACCGAGCGGCGGGCCATGGCCGCCCGCGCGTTCGCCGAGATCGCCGACTACGACCTGGCGATCGCCCAGTGGACCGGGGCCAACCTGGTCGAGCTGGAGCCGACCGCCCCCGGCGCCAACAGCTGGCCGGAGTTCGGCGGCATCGCCGGCTGGCGGGTGGCCAACCTGCGGTACGGCGAGAACCCGCACCAGGCCGCGGCGCTCTACATCGACCCGTGGGGCGCTGCCGGGCTGGCCCGGGCGCAGCAGCTCGGCGGCAAGGAGATGTCCTACAACAACTACGTGGACGCCGACGCCGCGTGGGCCGCGTGCAACACCTACGAGGGCGTGGCCTGCGTCGCCATCGTCAAGCACAACAACCCGTGCGGCATCGCCATCTCGCTGGAGTCGGTCGCCGACGCGCATCGCAAGGCGCACGCGTGCGACCCGGTCTCGGCGTACGGCGGGGTCATCGCGGCCAACACCGTCGTGACCGAGGAGATGGCCCGCCAGCTGGACGGGGTCTTCACGGAGGTCATCGTGGCCCCGGGCTACACCGACGACGCGCTCGCCGTCCTCACCGCGAAGAAGAATCTGCGTACGCTCGTCGCCCCGGACTGGCAGCCGCAGGGCGTGGAGCTGAAGCAGATCTCCGGCGGCTTCCTGGCCCAGACGCGGGACCTGTTGCAGGCCGACGGCGACTACGTGGACAACTGGCGGCTGGTCTCCGGCGAGCCGGCGACCGCTGAGCAGCTCGACGACCTCGAGTTCGCGTGGGGCGCCTGCAAGTTCGCCAAGAGCAACGCGATCCTCATCGCCAAGGGCGGCGCGGCCGTCGGCATCGGCATGGGCCAGGTCAACCGGCTGGACTCGGCTCGGCTGGCCGTCTCCCGGGCCAACACCCTGGGCGAGGACGGCGCCGAGCGTACGCCGGGCGCGGTCGCCGCGTCGGACGCGTACTTCCCGTTCCCGGACGGGCTGGAGATCCTGATCGAGGCCGGGGTGACCGCCGTCGTCCAGCCCGGCGGATCGATCCGGGACGACCAGGTCATCGAGGCCGCACAGAAGGCCGGCATCACGATGTACTTCACCGGCAGCCGGCACTTCTGGCACTAGTTGGCACTAGAGATTTCGTGAACTGCGAAAGGGCCGTCCCGAAACCGGGGCGGCCCTTTCGGCGTACAACTCGCTGTTAAGCGACCACGTGCCGCTGCTCGGCGAAGTGGCAGGCGGACGGGTGGGGGTCCGCGGCCGGGCGGAGCACGAGCAGCGGCTCTTCCACGGCGCACTTCTCCTGGGCTTTCCAGCAGCGCGTGCGGAACCGGCACCCGGACGGCGGGTTGGCCGGCGACGGCACGTCGCCTTCCAGACGGATGACCTCGCGATGGGCGCGGGCCTCGGGGTCGGGCACCGGCACGGCGGAGAGCAGGGCCTGGGTGTACGGGTGGGTGGGCCGCGCGTAGATCTCGTCCTCGGTGCCCAGCTCGACGATCTTGCCGAGGTACATCACGCCGACCCGGTCGGAGATGTGACGGACCACGGACAGGTCGTGGGCGATGAAGATGTACGACAGGCCGAACTCGTCCTGCAGCTTCTCCAGCAGGTTGATGACCTGGGCCTGGATCGACACGTCGAGGGCCGAGACCGGCTCGTCGCAGACGATGACCTCGGGACGCAGCGCGAGCGCGCGGGCGATGCCGATGCGCTGACGCTGGCCGCCGGAGAACTGGTGCGGGTAGCGGTTGATGTGCTCGGGGTTCAGCCCGACCAGGTCCAGCAGTTCCCGCACCCGGCGCTGCCGGTCGCCCTTGGGCGCGGCCTCCGGGTGGATCTCGTACGGCTCGCCGATGATGTCGCCGACGGTCATCCGCGGGTTCAGCGAGGTGTACGGATCCTGCATGACCATCTGCACGTTCCGGCGCAGCCGGCGCAGCTCCGAGCCGCCCATCTTGTAGATGTCACGGCCGTTGAGCTTGGCCCGCCCGGCGGTCGGCGTCTCCAGCCGCATGAGCAACTTGGCCAGCGTCGACTTGCCACAGCCGGACTCGCCGACGATGCCCAGCGTCTCCCCGCGCTTCAGCTCGAAGGAGACCCCGTCGACCGCCTTGACCTCGCCGACCTTGGACTTGAAGAGGATGCCCTGCCGGATCGGGAAGTGCTTGACCAGGTTCTCGACCTGGAGGATGGTCTCAGATTCGGCCATCGAGCAGCTCCTTCGCGAAATGGCAGGCGCTGGTCCGACCTCCGCCGAGGTCGAGCAGCGGCGGCGTGTTCGTCACGCAGATGTCCTGCGCGTACTTGCAGCGCGGGTGGAACGCGCAGCCGGTCGGCGGGCGCAGCAGGTTCGGCGGCAGGCCCTTGATGGTGGCCAGCTCGGTGCCCTTGGCGTCCAGCCGCGGGATCGATTCCAGCAACCCCTTGGTGTAGGGGTGGGCCGGGTTCTTGTAGAGCGCGTGGACGTCCGCGTGCTCGACGATGCGGCCGGCGTACATGACCGCGATGCGGTCCGCCACGTCGGCGACGACACCGAGGTCGTGGGTGATCAGGATCATCGCCATGTTGAGGTCCCGGCGCAGCTCGGCCAGCAGGTCCATGATCTGGGCCTGCACGGTGACGTCCAGCGCCGTCGTCGGCTCGTCGGCGATGAGCACCTTCGGGTCCATCGCCAGCGACATCGCGATCATCACGCGCTGCCGCATACCGCCGGAGAACTGGTGCGGGTAGTCCTTCACCCGCGCCTTGGCCGCCGGGATCTTGACCTGGTCCATCAGCTCGACGGCGCGGTTCATCGCGTCCGCCTTGGACATGCCCTTGCGCTTGCGCAGGGTCTCCGAGATCTGGCTGCCCACGGTGAAGACCGGGTTGAGCGAGGACAGGGCGTCCTGGAAGACCATCGAGATCTCCTCGCCCCGGGTCTTGCGGCGCTCCTCCTTGGACATGGTCAGCAGGTCCCGGCCCCGGTAGAGGATGCGACCCTTGGTGATCTTCCCCGGCGGCATGTCGAGGATGCCCATGATGGCCTGGGCCGTCACCGACTTGCCGGAGCCCGACTCACCGAGCACGGCCAGCGTCTCACCCGGGTTCAGGTGGTAGGACACGCCGTTGATGACCTTGGATACGCCGTCTCGGGTGTGGAACTCGATGAAGAGGTTGTCTACTTCGAGGAGGTGCTCACTCATTCGCCTCACCGCATCTTCGGGTCGAAGGCTTCGCGGATGGCGTCGCCCAGCATGATGAAGGCCAGCACGGTCAGGGCCAGGAACACCGACGGCACGATCAGCGGCGTGGCGTCCTCACGCATGTGCACGCGGGCGTCCGAGATGTCCAGACCCCACGAGATGCTGGGCGATTGGAGCCCGACGCCCAGGAAGGACAGCGTCGCCTCGGCGGCGATGAACGACCCGAGCGCGATCGTGATGATCACCAGGAACGGCGCCAGCACGTTCGGCATGATGTGCCGCCACATGATCCGGCCGTTGCCCGCGCCCAACATCCGCGCCGCGGCGACGTAGTCCTGCTGCTTGGCGCTGATCACCGAGGAACGGACGACTCGGGCGGCGGTGGTCCAGCCGAAGACGCCCAGGATGGCGATGAGGGCGAAGAGCCGGAGGTTCTGGTCGTCGTTCGGCAGGTTCTTCATCAGCACGATCGCGGCCAGGATCAGCGGGATCGCCAGGGCGACGTCGATGATGCGGGAGACCGCCGCGTCGATCCAGCCGCCGAAGTACCCGGCGACCATGCCGACGACCATCGCCAGCAGACCGGCCAGGATGGCCGCGCCGGCTCCGATGAGCAGCGAGTTGCGGGCGCCGTAGACGGCGTGTGCCCAGACGTCGCAACCCTGGAAGTTGTAGCCGAAGATGGCCGCGCCGGACGGGCCCTGCATCTGGCGGGAGCCGACGCAGTAGTTGGGGTCCGCGTTGGTGAACAGCGACGGCCAGATGGCCATCACCAGCACGACCAGCGCGATCAGCGTCCCGACCCAGAACACGGCGTTCCGGCGCAGCTCGTGCCACGCGTCGGCGGCCGCGCTGCGGACCTTCGTGATCTCGGCCGGCTGCTCGGCGCCGGCGGGGAACAGGGACCTGCGATCGGTGGTGCTCAGCTCGCTGCCGGTCTCGGTCTCAAAGTCACTCATAGCGGATCCTCGGGTCCAGTACGGCGTAGAGCAGGTCGACGACCAGGTTGGCCACGATGTAGATGACCACCAGGAGGCTGACGAAGGTGATGACGGTCGGCCCGTCGTCCAGGTGAATGGCCTTGTAGAGCTGACCGCCGATGCCGGGGATGTTGAAGACGCCCTCGGTGATGATCGCGCCGCCCATCAGGTTGCCCAGCTCGACGCCGAGGAACGTGATGATCGGGATCAGCGAGTTCCGCAGCACGTGTACGCCGACCACCCGGAAGCGGGTGAGGCCCTTGGAGGTGGCGGTCCGGACGTAGTCGGCGCGGAGGTTGTCGAAGAACGAGGCGCGGGTCAGCCGCATCGCCGTCGCCAGCGACAGTGCGCCGAGCACGAGGCCGGGCAGGATCAGCGAGGTGAACGGCTTCTCGAAGGTGTAGTTGACCGGGAAGATCTTCCACTGGATGCCGAACAGGTACTGGGCCAGCGGCGCCAGCACGATGCTCGGGATGCCGATCACGACGAGGGTGAGCACCAGGGAGGTGGTGTCGAAGATGCCGCCTCGGCGGAGCGCCGCCACGATACCGAGGGTGACGCCGACGACGATCGTGAAGGTGATCGCGATCAGGGCGATGCGGCCCGTCAGCGACAGCGCCTGGCCGACGTTCTCGAACACGTTGCGGCCGGTGTAGGACGTCAGGTTCCCCGTGAAGAAGTCCTTCAGGAAGTACAGGTAGCGGGTGAAGAAGTTCTCGTTGAGGTGGAACTGCTCGGTCAGCGCCGCGCGCTGCTGCGCGGTGACCGGCTTCTCACCAGCGAGCGCCTGGATGGGGTCGCCACCACCGGCGAACATCAGGCTGTACACGATGAACGTGGCGCCGAAGAAGGTGAGCACGCCTTGTAGCAGCCGGCGCACAATGTAGCGGAACATGAGTCAAGTCTCTCCGGATGTGGGAGGGTTCGGGGCGAATCCCCCAAATCGGGACTGCCCCCGCACGGGCCCGGAAAGATCTTGAGGCCCGGCTCACTGGGAGGTGGCGCCGCCCCCTCCGTTATGCGGAGAGTGACGACGCCACCCCGATCAAGACTGGGCTGAGATCAGCCGGTGTACTCGATCTTCAGCAGGTCGACCCGGTTGAAGAGGTCGATCTCGACGTTCTTGACCTTGGTCGAGATGCCGTAGTTGTTCTGGCCGAACCGGAGCGGGAGCACCGGCATGTCCTTGGCGAGGAGATCCTCGGCCTGCTGCCACTTCTGGATGGCGGCGTCCGAGCTGCTGGCCTCCCGGCCTTCCTGGACGAGCTTGTCGAACTCGGAGTTGCTGTAGCCGTAGTAGTTCGACGAGCCGTTGGTGCTGTACAGCGGGCCGAGGTAGTTCTCCATGGACGGGTAGTCCATGATCCAGCCCATCCGGAACATGCCGACTTCCTGCTTCTTCTCAACCTTGTTGAGCAGGTCGGCGAACTTGGCGGTCGGGATGCCCACGCACTCCACACCCAGGTTGTTCTTCAGCTGGTTGCAGGTGGCGTCGACCCAGTCCTTGTGACCGCCGTCGGCGTTGTAGGAGATCTCGAGCTTCGACGGGCCGCCGTTGTCCGTGTAGAGCTTCTTGGCCTCGGTCGCGTTGAACTCGCAGTTCGCACCACAGGTGTTGTCGCGGTACCCGCCGACGACCGGCGAGACGAACGAGTACGCAGCCTTCTGCGAACCCTTGAAGACCTGGTCCACGATCGCCTGGCGGTCGATCGCCATGGAGATCGCCTTCCGGACGTTGACGTTCGAGAAGTTCTTGTCGTACGTCGGGAACGCCAGGAACTGGAAGCTCGAAGCCGGGCTGTGCAGGTAGCGGTCGCCCAGGTCGCCCTCGGCGGTCGACAGGTTCTCGGTCGGGATCGTCAGCATGACGTCGTTGTTCCCGGCCAGCAGGTCGGCGTACTCGGCCGAGGGCTGCTGGTAGATGGTGAACTGGACGCCGGTGACCTTCGGCTGCTGACCCTTGTAGTCGTCGTACTTGGTCACCGAGATCTTCTGGTCGTGCTGCCAGGTGCCGTCCATCTTGAACGGGCCGTCACCGATCGGGGCGTCCTTGAAGTCCGACTTCACGGTGCCGTCGGAGTTGAAGGCCGCCTTCGGCAGCGGGTAGAAGGCCGTGTAGCCCAGCATCGTCTTGAAGTCGCTGAACGGCGCGGACAGCGTCACGGTGAAGGTCGTGTCGTCGACCTTCTTCAGACCGGACAGCTTCTGCGCGGTCGGCTGCGGCGACGGGGTCGCCGTCGTGGCAGTCGGGGCGACCTCGTTGTAGCCCGCAATCTGCGAGAAGAAGTACGCGTTCTGGGACGCGCCCTTGTAGGCGGCGGCGTTCCACGCGTCGATGTAGCTGTCGGCCGTGACGGCCTCGCCGTTGTGGAAGGTCCAGCCACTCTTGATCTTGATCGTCCAGACCTTGTTGTCCGACGACGTGATCGAATCGGCCTGAACCTCGACCGGCTTGTTATCGGCGTCGTAGTTCACGAGCGGCGCATAGAGCGCGGAAAGGACCTGCGAACCACTGGTCTCGTTGGTGTCCGCCGGGGTCAGGTACTGCGGCTCGGCAATACCGATCCTGACGGTGCCGCTGGAGCTGCTACCGCTGTCGCCGCCGCCACCGCAGGCCGAGAGGGCCAGTGCGGCGCTGAGCGGGATCGCAGTCCAGGCAGCGAGCCTGCGAACCTGCATTGAGCCTCCTCATCTCCTACGTCGTCACAGGCTGTGACCCGCGACAACGTCCGGCAAAGGTATGGCGAAGCTCGACGCACGCACAAACTCGATCAATCACATTCCTGTGACGATCGAGTGCTGTGAACTTGCGCAGCATCTCCTTGCTCTGATATAGAGCACCGCCCTGCCGGACGAGCGGATATTTCCGGATTATGCCTTATCTGCGGGTCCGCTGGCTTGAAGATGGCCGTCACACTCCGCAAACCAAGCGTGTCCGTTTTGTAGACATATGGTGGTCCAGATAGTGGAATGATGCAGGTCAGAGGGCTGGGAAGTGAGACTTTTAACAGACATGACCGCCCCGCTGCTGTCGCTATAGCAACATCGGCGGGACTTTGATCATGGTCAGTTATCCACAGGCCTATGAATGTGACGCTGGGTTGTCACATCTGCTACCCCCGCCGGGTGGTAGGAAACGTTTGTGCTGGCACGATGAACGGCGTGACGGCGAGCATCCTGGACGGCAAGGCCACGGCGGCGGCGATCAAAGACGAGCTGAAGGCACGGGTCGCCGTGCTACGCGAGCAGGGCGTCGTCCCGGGACTGGGCACCGTCCTGGTCGGCGACGACCCCGGCTCCCACGCGTACGTGGCGGGCAAGCACCGCGACTGCGCCGAGGTCGGCATCGCGTCCCTGCGTAAGGACCTGCCCGCCGACGCGACTCAGGATCAGGTCGAGCAGGCCATCACCGAGCTGAACGCCGACCCGGCCTGCCACGGCTACATCGTCCAGCTGCCGCTGCCGAAGGGCCTGTCCGAGCAGCGCGCCCTGGAACTGATCGACCCCGGCAAGGACGCCGACGGGCTGCACCCGGTCAACCTCGGCCGGCTCGTGCTCGGCTACCCCGCCCCGCTCCCCTGCACCCCGCGCGGCATCGTCGAGCTGCTGCGCCGCTACGAGGTCCCGCTCAACGGCGCCGAGGTCGTGGTCGTCGGCCGGGGCACCACCGTGGGACGTCCCCTCGGGCTGCTGCTCACCCGGCGTACCGAGAACGCCACCGTGACGCTGTGCCACACCGGGACGAAGGACCTCGTCGCGCATACGCGGCGGGCCGACATCGTCATCGTCGCCGCCGGCAATCCCGGCCTGCTCACCGCGGACATGATCCGGCCGGGCGCGGCCGTGGTCGACGTCGGCATCACCCGGGTGGTCGGCGCGGACGGCAAGGGCCGCTACACCGGCGACGTCGCCCCCGAGGTCGCGGAGGTGGCCGGCTGGCTCGCCCCGATGCCGGGCGCGGTCGGCCCGATGACCCGGGCCATGCTCCTCGCCAACGTCGTGGAGCGCGCCGAACAGCTCACCCGCTAAGCCCGCGGACCTGGCGGCCGGGCCGGTCAACGGCCCGACCGATGCCAGTCGGTCGGCCCTGGCGTCAGATCTTCTCCAGCGAGGCGTGGCGGAGCACCAGCCACATCACCTGGTCGCCGAAGTCGACCTGGACCTGGGCGCGGGGGCCGTGGCCTTCGACGGCCAGCACCCGGCCCATGCCGTAGCGCTGGTGGTTGACCCGGTCGCCGGGCTCCAGCGAGGGCACCTTGGCCAGGTCGCTCGCCGTCGCCAGGCGAGACGGGTCGATGCCCATCTTCGAGGCGAGCTGGGTCGCCCGCGCGGTGCCGCCGACGAACGACGAGTTGCGATCACGATCGCGCTCCCGCGAGCCTGAACCGATGCCGCCGCCCCAGGTGGTGGCCGAACTCTCGGTACGCTCCCAGTGCGTGACCTCCGGCGGCAGCTCCTCCAGGAACCGCGACGGCGGGTTGTACTGCGGCTGCCCCCAGGCCGACCGCGTCGCCGCCCGGCTCAGGAACAGGCGCTGCCGGGCGCGCGTGATCCCCACGTACGCCAGCCGCCGCTCCTCTTCCAGTTCGGCGACCTCGCTGAGGCTGCGCATGTGCGGGAAGACGCCGTCTTCCAGGCCGGTCAGGAAGACCACCGGGAATTCGAGGCCCTTCGCGGTGTGCAGGGTCATCAGCGTGACGACACCTTGGTGCTCGGGGTCGTCGCTCGGCACCTGGTCCGCGTCGGCGACCAGGGCGACCTGCTCCAGGAATCCGTCCAGAGTGGCCGGTTCCTCGGCGTCGGCGGCGCGCTCGGTGTACTCCCGGGCGACGCTGACGAGTTCCTGCAGGTTCTCCACCCGGCCCTCGTCCTGCGGGTCGAGGCTGCCCTCCAGCTCGGTGAGGTAGCCGGAACCGGTCAGCACCAGTTCGAGGACCTCTTCCGGCGGCGCGGTCCGCGCCTTCTCCCGGGCGTCGTCCATGAGCTGGACGAACTCGCGGATCGAGTTCGCCGCCCGGGTGGAGATGCCGGGCGCTTCGGAGGCGCGCCGGAGAGCGGCGCCGAACGACACGCGGTCGCGGTTGGCGAGGGCCTCGACGCAGGCCTCGGCTCGGTCGCCGATGCCCCGGCGCGGCGTGTTGAGGATCCGCCGCACGGAGACCGTGTCGTCCTCGTTGGTCACCGCGCGCAGGTACGCCAGCGCGTCCTTGACCTCTTTGCGCTCGTAGAACCGGACGCCGCCGACCACCTTGTAGGGCAGGCCGAACCGGATGAAGACTTCTTCGAACACCCGGGACTGGGCGTTGGTCCGATAGAATACCGCGACGTCGCCCGGCCGGGCCTCGTCCTTGTCGGTCAGCGCGTCGATCTGCCGGGCCACCCAGTCGGCCTCGGCGTGTTCGGAGTCGGCGACGTAGCCGACGATCTTCTCGCCTTCGCCCTGGTCGGACCACAACCGCTTGGGTTTGCGGCCCGAGTTGCGGTCGATCACCGCGTTGGCCGCGGTCAGGATGGTCTGCGTGGACCGGTAGTTCTGCTCGAGCAGGATCGTGCGCGCCTGCGGATAGTCGCGCTCGAACTCCAGGATGTTGCGGATGGTCGCGCCGCGGAAGGCGTAGATGGACTGGTCGGCGTCGCCGACGACGCAGAGTTCGCCGGTCTCCCCCACCAGCTCCCGGACCAGTTGATACTGCGCGTGGTTGGTGTCCTGGTACTCGTCGACCAGGACGTGCCGGAACCGCCGCCGGTACTTGTCGGTCACCTCCGGCTTGCTCTGGAGCAAGTGGACGGTGCGCATGATGAGGTCGTCGAAGTCCATCGCCTGCGCCTCGACCAGCCGCCGCTGATACAGCGTGTACGCCTCGGCGAGAACCCGTTCGTGCGGACCGGCGGGCTGGAACGACTCCGGATCGATCAGCTCGTTCTTCAGGTTGCTCACCTGCGTCACCAGCGACCGCGGCGGATAGCGCTTGGGGTCGAGGTCCAGCTCCCGGGCCACCATCGTCATCAGCCGGCGGGAGTCGTCGGTGTCGTAGATGGTGAAGCTGCTCTTGAGCCCGGCCGCCTCGTGCTCGGCGCGCAGGATGCGTACGCAGGCGGAGTGGAACGTGCTCACCCACATGAGCCGGGCGCGGCTGCCCACGACGGACGCCACACGTTCCTTCAGCTCGCCGGCGGCTTTGTTGGTGAAGGTGATCGCCAGGATCTCCCCGGGATGCACGTCGCGCGCGGCCAGCAGGTACGCGATCCGCTGGGTCAGCACCCGGGTCTTGCCCGAGCCCGCGCCGGCCACGATCAGCAGCGGCGACCCCGAATGGGTGACCGCCTCCCGCTGCGGCGGGTTGAGCCCGGCGAGCAGCTCCTCGGCGGACGGCTTCGGCCGCCGCGCCTTCTCCTCGGGCCGGGCGGCTCTGGGGTCCGACTGGGCGGCGGCAGCGGCGGATGTGCCGGCGGGTCGGCCGACGGAGCCGCCGCCCGACTTACCGTCGTCGGCGGGCGGCTGGGCAGGGAGGTCGAATAGCGCGTGCATCGGGGATGAAGTCTATGTCCGCCCACCGACATCGGCGAAAGGGCGCACGCCGGAGCGGTTCCCAGCGCGCTGTCAGAAATTCACATCAGGCGCTCTGGTGCCCGGTGTGGCACAACCGCGAAGATGAGGCGACAAACCCCCGACTCCGGAGGCTCCTCATGTCTTCAACCCGCCGACCCAGCCGGTTCGCGCTGGTCCGGCTCTCCGCCGTTCCGGCGCTGGCGCTCGCGGTGGTGCTCGCGTTGCCGCTGGCCGACGCCGGGCGTACCGATCGGGCGGGCGCGAGCGGCTGGACTCCGCTCAGCCCGGTCTCGGTCACCTACGACAAGAAGGTGCCGCCGGGCCGGACGGCGCACGGCAACCTCCTGTCGTTCAACGACTTCCACGGGGCGATCGACGCGCCCACCGGCAGCGGCGGCCTGATCAACGGCACCCCGGCGGGCGGCGTGGAGTTCCTGACGACCTGGGTGAAGAAGCTGCGTGCCGAGGCCGAGGCCTCCGGCGAGCGCTCGCTCACCGTCGCGGCCGGCGACCTCATCGGCGCCAGCCCGCTGGTCAGCGCCGGGTTCCACGACGAGCCCACCATCGAGCTGATGGACAACCTCGGGCTGGACGTCGCCTCGGTCGGCAACCACGAGTTCGATGAGGGCACCGACGAGCTGCTGCGGATGCAGAACGGCGGCTGCCACCCGGTCGACGGCTGCCTCGACGGCGACGGGTTCGCCGGGGCCGATTTCGAATACCTCGCGGCCAACGCGATCGTCAAGGACACCGGCAAGTCGCTGCTGCCGTCGGTCACGGTGAAGAACTTCCAGGGCGTACGCGTCGGCTTCGTCGGCATGACGCTGCAGAACACGGCGGGCATCGTCGATCCGGCCGGCATCTCCTCGATCGAGTTCAAGAACGAGGTGGAGACGGCCAACAAGCAGGCGGCGCTGTTGAAGCGGGCCGGCGTGCGCGCGGTCGTCCTGCTGATCCACGAAGGCGGCCAGCAGAACGCGCCCGCGCCGCTGGACATCTCCGGCTGCGCCGCGTTCGCCGGGGCGATCACCCCGATCGTGGCGGGTCTCGACCCCGCGTTCGGCCTCGTGGTCTCCGGGCACACGCACCGCTACTACTCCTGCGCGCTGCCGAACTCCGCCGGTACGCCGATCGCCGTGACCAGCGCGGGCAGCAACGGCCAGCTCGTCACCGACATCTCGTTCACGCTGGACAAGAAGACCGAGCAGTTCACCTCGGTCGAGGCGCACAACGTGATCGTGGAGAACGGCGTACGCAACGCGGACGGCTCGTGGCAGATCGACGCCAACGGCGTACCGGTGCGGAACGAGGCGCTGAAGGACGCGGCCGCCAGGACGATCGCCGACAAGTACCGCACGAAGATCCAGCCGATCGCCAACCGGGTCGTCGGCAAGGTGACCGCCGACATCACGCGTACCGCCGTGGCCGGCGGGGAGAGCCCGCTCGGCGACGTGATCGCGGACGCGCAGCTGGCGTACACCCAGTCGGCCGGGGCGCAGATCGCCCTGATGAATCCGGGCGGCATCCGCGACAACCTGGTCTACTCGGCGTCGACCGGCGGCGAGGCCGCCGGTGAGATCACCTACGGCGAGTGCTTCATCGTCCAGCCCTTCAACAACACGCTGGTCACCAAGACGATGACCGGCGACGAACTCCGCTGGGCGCTGGAGCAGCAGTTCACCGGGTTCGAGGGGCAGAGCTCGACCAAGATCCTGCAGGTGAGCAGCGGCTTCACCTACACGTACTCGGCGAGCGCGGCGCTCGGCGGCAAGATCTCGAACCTCGCCCTCAACGGGGTGGCGATCGACCCGGCCGCCACCTTCCGGGTGACGATGAACGGCTTCCTCGACGGCGGCGGCGACTTCACCGCGTACAACTCGGACGGCACGGTCAAGAACCCCAGCCGGCTGAACGTGGGCACCGACAAGATCGTGCACCCGGGCTTCGACATCGACGCCCTGGTCGCGTACTTCGGGGCGCACAGCCAGGTGGCTCCGGGCACGGCCGACCGGATCACCCGCGCGGCCTGACTCTCACATGGTGGTCGGGCCTGGTGACGGGCCCGGCCACCGTGGCATAGTTGTCCTCGTGCTTCAGCAGGTGCGATTTTATTTTTACGGCTCCGGGAGTCCCGCTGCCGTAGGTCGCGCCTGAGCGCACACCGACCGACGAAAGCCCCGGGCTCCACGAGCCCGGGGCTTTTCGCATGCCTCAGGGCCGAGACCGGACACCGCCCACCAAGGAGAACACGATGACCACCACGGCCCTGACCGGCACGAACGACGGCCTCAACGGCACTGGTACGCGCGAAGAAGGCGCGGCCGAACAGATCATGGATCTTCGCGCGCGGATCGACGAGATCGATGCCGCGCTGATCTCGCTCTGGCAGGAGCGCGCCGCGATCTCGCAGCGTGTCGGGGCCACCCGGGTCGCCTCCGGCGGCACGCGACTGGTGCTCTCCCGGGAGCGGGAGATCCTCGACCGGTTCCGCAACGAGCTGGGCGCCGACGGTACGCAGCTGGCCCTGCTGATCCTGCGCGCCGGCCGGGGTCCGCTGGGGATCAGCGGACCGGCCGTCGCCGAGTAGTCCCCGATCGCCCCGGGATCAGACCAGCCGCCGGTCGGCGGCCCACCGGGACAGCTCGTACCGGTTGGACATCTGGAGCTTGCGGAGAACGTTGCTCACGTGCGTCTCGACCGTCTTGATCGAGATGTACAGCTCCTTGGCGATCTCCTTGTACGCGTACCCCCGGGCCAGCAGGCGCAGCACCTCCCGTTCCCGGTTGGTGAGCTGGTCCAGCTCGGGGTCGGCCAGGGAGGCGTCGGGGCGGGCGGCGAAGGCGTCGAGGACGAAGCCGGCG